>CBFGVN010000059.1:0-13427 GCA_965651845.1 uncultured Chryseobacterium sp.
TTTGTTAAGGATTTTTCATCTCTGTCTTTGATATCATAAAGCTTCTCGGTCGTCTTCATATAATTTAGAAGATTAGCACTCGAATCAAGTTTTTTTCTGATCGTATTAAGATTTCCCTGTAGGTAAACCGCTGTATTTCTGTCCACTGTCATCTTGTCAGCCAGTCTTTTTTTCTGTAACTCGCTTACGGATTTGTTCAGGAAGTTTACCGTACTATTAAGATTATACCCTTTTTTAGTAATAATCATAATGGTATTAATTTCTTTATCAAATTCTACTCCGACAGTAGAAACAATATCATTAACCGACTGGTTTACAGAGTTTAGATTAACAATAATATTGGTAAACTTTATTTTAGGTACCACAGGATTGGCAATCAGCCTGAATCTTAGGTTGGGAGAGTTGTACCATTCTCCGACTTTTATGATTTTGTTTGCCGGTCTTTCATAAGGATTAATATTTACAAAACCTTCGGCAACATAGCTGTATAGGTTTGTAGATTGGCCTTCATCGGGTAAAACAACCTCATAGGTGTTGCCACTTTTAGGTATCAAAGTGATGGGATAATTCAGCTGTTGAGGATGGCTTTTATCAATTTGCAAAAATACCGGAGAGTCATCTTTATCCAAATAGGTAGATTTGATCACTCCTTTAGTGGAATAATTCACAAAAAGATCCAATTCTTTCACCAAATATTCATTATGTGATCTTGAAAGAAGCAGTTTTTTCAGATACACTCCATCCTGATTTCCGCCTTGTCCCCAGATAAAGTTGAAAGACTGATTGGTAGGAGTAAAATAACTTGCCGTATTATTCGAAACACTTAACGATAAATCGGATGCATAGATATTCTGAGCATAATATTTAGCATATATCCAAGAGAGTGCATAGCCCATAAAAAGCATAAGCACAAACCAATACCAATTCTTTAAAACCCTTCTTAAAAAATGTTCAATATCAAATAATGAGAAAGAACCGTATTTTTCCTTCTGAGAATCATTCTTCTCTAAAGCTTTGTTTTTTCCTGGAATCATGATATTAAAGGTTTTTTAGAAGTAGATAAATTGATAAAGCCGTCGTGATTACAGAAACTCCTGTTGTAAGCGTCTGAATAGGATCTTTTCCGAATCCGTTTAAACTTTTCGCTCTTGTATTCAGGTAGATTTCGTCACCGTTTTGTACATAATAGTACGGCGAATTCATCACATCTTCACGGGTAAGGTCGATTCTTGCAATCTTGATTCCTTCCGGTAATTTTCTGTGGATGACAATATTCTTTCTGTCAATCGTTCTGTTTAAACCTCCATTTATAGCCAGCGCCTCTGTAATGGTAAGTGTATTTTTGTGCGCCACCTTTTCACCGGTAACCCCTGTTGTTTCTACATCTCCAAGTACGTAATAGGTAATTCCATCCGTATTTAAACGTACCTCGGATTTTCCTTCCTGGAAATTTTCATTTACTTTATCCTGGATTTCCTGAGCAACTTCTTCTATCGTTCTTCCTTCAGCTTTAATATATCCTATACCAAAAACATTGATATCCCCTTTGGAATCTACTTTTAATCCATTAAAATAAAAAATGGAATTTCCTCCCATTGAACCACTACTGATACCTCCACTAGCTCCACTGTTCCCACGTCCTGCGACTGCAGTGTTTGTACTTGGAGTTACCGTAGATCCTGAAGTATTCAAAGACGAATAGAACTGTGCTGCATCTCCTTTCGGAGTGGTAACAATATTAAGGTTTAAAATGTCATTTTTAGTGATTCTATAAACGGGAATATTATAGGGAACCAGACCTTCTTCGTTAATTACAAGACTTTCATTCGGTTGCATATACCGCACATCTTTAGTTGTGATACAAGATGTTGTAATCAGAAAAGGTAAGATTAAAAGGAATAAATTTTTAAAATTCTTCATCATATTTTTTCAAGTTGTTTGCAAAAATAAAGATTTAATTGTTAGTCTTTTTATTATTCTTCAAAAGATAAATAAAATCTGGCAGATAAGCTCCTAAAAAGCCAAGAGCAACTACAATTAATAAGAGCAGATTTACATTAATATGTCTCAGATAATAGGCCACAGCGACTACAAAAAGATAATATAAAATAATATAAAAGCTTGATCTTCTATGGGTAAGATTAAGTTTTAATAATTTGTGATGGATGTGATTTTTGTCTGCATCAAAAGGTGATTTCTTATTGGCAAGCCTTATGATAATCACATTCAAGGTGTCTACAATCGGAAGGATAAGAATGGCTACAGCCACTACCGGTGCCGATTGTAAGTGATATTTTGGGATATTGGGAAGCTCCCTGTCTATAAAAATATCAATAAAACAGATCGAAGTAAATGCCAGTAAACAACCTAAAAGCATTGAACCTGTGTCTCCCATGAATATTTTATTGGTCCTGTAATTTGACAAATTATAATATAAAAACGCCAGAACCGCCCCAATTATTACGGCAGATAAAACGACCAAAGGATAGTTGTACTCACCTAATCTATAATAGCTTATCCCAAAAAGGGCACTGCAGATTATAGAGTATCCTCCCGCAAGACCATCAATCCCGTCTATCAAATTAAAAGCATTAATAAGGATAATAAATGTTGTGATACTGAATAATACACTTACTAAATATTCCATTTCGTAGATCCCGAATATCCCGAATAAACTTCTGATACGGATATCCGAACCTACCACAATAAGTGCGGAAACAATGATCTGAGCAACTAGTTTCTTATATGCTCTCATAACCACAATATCATCCATTACACCGATGTAAAGGAGAATAATAAGAGATGCAAATAAAAATTTGTACAAATCGAAAAGCTCGTACGCAAAAATGGATGCGCAGATTCCGATGGAATAAAAAATAGCGATTCCTCCCAGATTGGGAATTTTTCTAAGATGGGAACTTCTCACGCCCGGTTCGTCCATTAAGTTTTTCCTTCTGGAAATTTTAATAATGGTAGGAACTGAAAAAAACGTGATTAGGAATGAGAATAAAAAACCCAGTCCTACCTTTACATAAAAAATAGGAATGCCCGATTGAGTTAAGAACAATTCAAAATTCTTCATTTTTTTCTATTCAAGTGCTTTTTATGATTCACTAAAGAAGGTTGTAAACCTTGTACAAAACCTGATTTTAACATCCGCAATACTGAAACAATAGCACTTACATTTGTGTCTAAATTAATTTTCTTATCAATTTTTTCTGCCCCGCAAAAAATAACAGATAAAATATCTTTTTTTTCAGAGGCAAAGATAACAGATAATTTTTATCAAAACGACTATACTTTAATATATCTTTAATTTTTATGTCTCTTTCTTCGATGAAAAGCTTCAATTTATGAGACATTTCGTAAAAAGTTTCTGCATTTTTCACAAAAGCCAAATATGCTAAAAACGAATAAACACCCTCAAAAATTTGAAAATTTTTAAGTTCTTTCCTTTTTTTTGAGTACTGAGACGTTTCAAAAACCTTTTCTACATCTTCTACTGCCTTTAAAATATCAAGACCTCTTTCCGTATGGGTTTTTGTAATAGAATCTGTTCTTTCAAGATATTGATAATGGAAATTCTGAGTCTGAGCCAGTACTTTACACTCCAATAAAAGCTGCGGAATAAGTTGGATATCTTCAAAATGGGCACCTTTTTTAAACCTTTTTTCATTAAAAAGTTCTTTTTTAAAAAGTTTGTTACAGGCAAAATAACTCAAATCAGAGAAAACGGAAAAACTCCTTTCAAGATCAATCTTCTCCGGCATATTCGGAATTTGTGTCAGTTTTTGGGTAACATTTCCATTTTGATCAACCTTTTGAATATTGCAGATCACCATTTTTGCCTGATGTCTTTCTGCCAAACTCAGCATTTCTTCAAACATGGTTGGTGTTACATAATCATCACTGTCTACAAAACCAAGATAATCTCCTGTTGCTCTGTCGATTCCAAAATTCCGGGCGTCGCTTAACCCACCGTTTTCTTTAATAAAAGGCTTAATTTTTTCAGGATATTTTTGAGCATATTCTTGGATAATCTGCTCAGAATTGTCTTTACTTCCATCATTTACCACCAATATTTCGATATTCTGATGGGTTTGATTGATCAGAGAATCGATGCATTTTGCCAGGTAATTCTCGACATTATAAACGGGAACAATGATGGAAACTTTTGAGGGAACGTTTGTCATACATTAAATTTTCGTCAGTCGTGCATTCAGCCAGCCTTTTTTGGCTTCATCGAAGTCTTTTCTGGAGCAGGGAATACAGTTTTCTATATTTTCATCCTCCCCGAAATACCACAAATTACTGAAAGTATCACGCTTGAAAGCATATTGCCTATCGTCTACCAGAACATAAAATACTTCGTACTGTCTTTCTTTCGGGTGGGATTTTTGAATATTAATTCCTTCGATCAGATACCAGATCATTTGTGCAAGAAGCTGGTGATTCAATTGATTTTCGGAGTAAATATTATAATTAAAAATTCCAACAGATTTTAAATTTTCGCTTAATCCAACTTCCTTCATATAAGCGCAGATTTCTCTTCTGTTCAGTCCATTTACCTGCGGATTCATCGAAAAAGGTTCACTGAAACTTTCAATTGCATCACAATTTACCGTCACCAAATCCGCTTTCCTGAAAAAAGGTTCTGTTTTTTCCGTAGAATTCATCATCTCCGCCAGACGGATAATATCAAACTCTACTTCTTTAATTAATCGCACGGAATCAGCTTCATTTAAATGTTTTTGATACCCTAAATGATGATAATTTTTAATTGAAAAATTCTTGGCTCCGAAAATTTTGCTTAAAAAAGTATGTTCGTTAATGATTTCACCTTGTTTAAGGGAAATAATATTGCTAATTTGAGTATAATTAATATTTTTTGTATGAAAATTCAATGCAGAAAAGAGGGAAAAGGCAAAGTCATTCGATCCACCGACAACCACCGGAATTGCCCTTTTGTAATGACAAGCTGACAAAACTTCCTGCAGAATATAATGAGAATCCTGAACCGATTTTCCTGAAACCAAATCTCCCAGATCCACAATCGGAATTTCAAAATCCAGCTGCGAAAGTTTATAAAACTCTTTCCTGATTCCTGTAAAATCCTGTACCTCAGCATCACCATTCGCCCCCCTGTAATCTGAAACGAAAAGGAGAACAATACTGTCTTCTTTTATATCCTTCGTGATCCGGTTTCCAATCTGCCAGTTTTCAGTTTTGAAATTTCTTGGTGAAATGATAAGGTCTTCAAAATTCATAAATTACAATGTAGTAGCTAGCTCTTTCCGAGTTTGAAGCTCTTAAAAGCTTAGGTTTAAAAAACATTTTCACAAACATACAAAAAACCTCATCAAGTTGACATCTTATGATATTTTTTGTTAATAAAAAAACCATCAACAAATTGTTAACGGTTTGACATTTCAGGTTTGTATTTCGAAAATAAGTGGAACGCCTTTGTTGATCTTACATACAAAAAAATAAAATCAATTCTTTGTTTCCCTTTGCGTTTAATAATCGCAAGGCTAAATAAAGTTTTTTTGGAATCATCAATTTTTAATAATGATAAACAAAGGCATTTCATTTAAAAAAGTAAAACAAAAGATCATTATCAAATATTATTTCGATTTTAAAATCTCAAAAACAAAAGTCGTTGAAGTTTCAAATGCTCCACCCTGAGTTGCCCCGAACAGAAAACGAGGTGTTTCTCCATCCTTATCCAACAAAATCATCGGACGCTCCAATCTTCCGAATCTTTTTAAATGTTTGGGCGGATTGGGTTCGTTGATATAATGACTCATATTCAGATAAGCAATCTCAGGCTTTGTCCAATGAATTCCGTTTTTTGTCATTAAATGCAATCCGTATTCATGATTAAAAAAGCCCATATCTCTTGCTATCATGTGAAATTTTCCATGTTGTTTCCATACAAAAGCATCTTCCAGCTGGGCATTGTTGGGTAATGATGAAAAATCAATCACAGGATTGTCAGAGACTTTTACATAAGGACCTAAAGGAGAATCGGATTTTGCCAATCCGTATTTCCTGTTTCCGCGAACGGGTCCTTTCTGAGTTTCATATTCTTTGGTATTCCAGGATTTGTAAAACAGCCAATATTTACCATCGTTTCCTTTTACAAAAGCTGGATTCGTAGTACAATGGTCGTCCCAAGAACCCTCTTTTCCCGGAAGAAGTAAAGGCTGATCGGGTCTTGTCCATTCTCCATCCAAGCTTTTTGAAGTCGCCAGACCAATTCTTTTGGTATTCGTTTTTCCGTTGGAATTCCCCATGAAAAAAAGCAGATATTGATTTTCAACTTTCTTAATTAAAGGATTGTGACAAGTCGTTGCATCCCAAAATCCTTCACCTCTCGGCGCCAAAATAATTTCTTTATGTTCGAATTTATCAAAAGGAGAATTTGCCTCTGCCCGACAAATCTCAGAACCGTTGATCCAGCCTCCCATTCCTTTCTCTTTTTTCCATCGGGAATAAAAAAGATGAACTTTGCCGTCTTCACCCCAGATCGGTGAGCTGCACCAGACATAGTAACCCTCCAATGAAAATTGTCTTCCAATAGGTTTTAAATTGAAATAGGGTTTTTCTTCTCCAGATAATAAGCTGGTAAATGATGATCCCAAAAATACAGCTGCGAGTCCTAAGGCTGAAGTTTGCAGAAATTCTTTGCGCGTGAAAGGTTTTTCCATTGCATTTATTTGAAAGCTAATTTAATACAAGTCTGCAAACGGAGTGTCCCGTACTTTGGGGTATGAAAATTATCCAAATCTTACTTCCCCTTCCAGGGTTTAAAACCCTGGAAGGGTTGATACCGATAAAAAAAGCACGGATTTTTAATCCGTGCTTTTAAATATATTCTTACAATTTATTTCTTTTTAACAACTGTTTTTTTAGCCGTCGTTGTTTTCTTTGTTGTGGCCGCCTTTTTTGCTGCAGGTTTCTTTTTCTCTGCAAAAGCATTTTTGTCCTGATCGGTGATCCATTTTTTCACCTCATCCAAAGAAACTTCTTTCAGTTCCTCTCCGTCATATTTGGTATCATCAGCCTTTTTCGGAATTTTGAACATGGCTTTTCCAAATTTGATGAATGGTCCCCATCTTCCGTTTTCAATAGAAATTTTTTCTTTTTCCCACTGTTGGATATATCTATTGGCTTCTTTTTCAAGTTTAGCATCAATCAATTCATTGATATCGCTTTGAGAAAGATTTTCAAAATTATATCTTTTCGGGACATTTACGAAAATATCTTTATACTTAATGAAAGGGCCGAATCTTCCCGTTCCTTTAGTTACAGGTTCCCCTTTATACGTTGCGATCGGAGCGTCTGCAATTTTCTTTTCATTAATAATTTCCTCTGCTCTTTTCTGATCTACAGAAAGAGGATCTTCCCCTTTTGGAATGCTGATAAACGTTTCGCCCCATTTCACATAAGGTCCGAATCTTCCGACCCCTACAGAAACCGGCTGTCCGTCAATCTGACTCAGGTCAAAAGGCAGTTTAAATAATTCCAACGCCTCTTCAAGAGAGATCGTGGCAATATTCTGCCCTGACATTAATGAAGCAAAAACCGGTTTTTCCTCATCATCCGTCTCCCCGATCTGGATCATTGCTCCAAATCTTCCGATTCTTGCATGAACATTTTTACCTGTTTTCGGATCGATACCTAAAAGCCTGTCTCCCGTTGCTCTGTCTGCATTCTCTTCTACATCTTCAATTCTAGGATGGAATTTTGAGTAGAAATCGGTCATCATCTGTTTCCATTTTTGGTCACCACTTGCGATTTCGTCGAAGCTTTCTTCTACCCTTGCTGTGAAACCGTAATCTAAGATTTCCTTAAAATTATCTGTTAAGAAATCATTTACAACTTCACCGATGTCCGTCGGAACGAATTTATTTTTATCCCCACCGAATTTTTCGTCAAGGATTTCCTTTTTAATTTTATCTTTTGTCAAAGACATTTTAACCACCTCACGAGTTTGCGGCTCAATCTCACGTTTATCAACATATTCACGGTTTTGGATCGTCTGAATAGTCGGTGCATACGTCGATGGACGGCCAATTCCCAATTCTTCAAGCTTTCTCACCAATCCTGCTTCCGTATATCTTGCGCTTGGTCTTGTGAATTTTTCAGTTGCTGTGATTTTTTTATAGTCTAAAACTTCACCCACACTTACTTTTGGAAGTAGTTTTTCGTTGTTTTCCTCATCGTCTTCCTCTGTTTTCACAATTCCGTACGCTTTTAAGAAACCATCAAAAATGATAACTTCACCTTGTGCTTCAAAGTTTTGCGGTAATTTTGGATTTCCGATTTCAATGACTGTTTTTTCAATTTTGGCATTAGCCATCTGAGAAGCCAGTGTTCTTCTGTAAATTAATTGATATAATTTATTTAATTGAGAATCACCGATGCTTTTCACTCCAAAATCAGTCGGACGGATTGCTTCGTGAGCTTCCTGTGCAGATGCAGATTTTGTGGTATAATTTCTTGGTGAAGAATATTCTGCGCCATATTCACCGACAATTTGCCTTTTTGCACCTTCAATAGCTTCCTGAGAAAGGTTTACAGAGTCGGTTCTCATATAGGTAATGTGCCCTTCTTCATATAAGGTCTGCGCCAGACGCATGGTGGTCGTAACATTATATCCTAATCTTGAGGAAGCTTCCTGCTGCAATGTAGAAGTTGTGAAAGGAGCCGAAGCAGAACGAGTTCCCGGTCTTGTTTCAACATTCAGAACTTTAAATTCCGTTGATTTTGCTAATTCTAAGAATTTTTCTGCGTCTTCTTCTTTTTCGAAGTCTTTTTTAAGCTTGGCAGCAATTTCCTGCTCGGTTTTATTTAAGAAAATTCCGTCTAATTTGAAACTTGCTTTCGGAACAAACTCACGGATCTCTTTTTCTCTCTCAACGATCAATCGTACTGCAACCGACTGTACTCTTCCTGCGGATAATCCCGGTTTTACTTTTTTCCATAACACCGGAGACATTTCGAAACCTACGATTCTGTCTAAAACTCTTCTCGCCTGTTGTGCGTTTACCAAGTTTTGGTCTATATCTCTGGGGTTTTCGATTGATTTTAGAATGGCATTTTTAGTAATCTCATGAAAAACAATTCTCTTTCGGTTTTCCGGTTTTAGTTTCAATTCTTCCGCCAAGTGCCATGCAATAGCCTCTCCCTCGCGGTCTTCATCGGAAGCCAGCCAAACCATTTCGGCTTTTTTCACGGCAGCTTTCAATTCTGTTACCAATTTCTTTTTGTCTGCGGAAACCTCGTAATCCGGGCTGAATGTGGCAAGATCAATTCCCATTCCTTTTTTAGGCAGATCCCGGATATGTCCGAAGCTGGATTTTACCTCGAAATCCTTTCCTAAATATTTCTGAATAGTTTTTGCTTTTGCCGGTGATTCGACGATTACTAAATTTTTCGACATTCTAAAAATTTTTTGCAAAAGTAAAGTTTTTTTATTAGATAGTTTTTGTAATATTTTGTATTTTGATAAATCGGGCTGTTTTTACAAGTGAAAACAGATGAATTCATCACTTGCTGAAAGCCGTTATTAATAGAAGCTGAAGTTTATTTAAACTAAATCATAGATATTATCTTCAGTTAAAATAGATTTAATTTAAATTCCATAAAAAAAGGGGCAAAATGTTATTCATCTTACCCCTTTTACTATTAATTGATTTTATTCTTTAATAATTTTTACAATTTCTTTTGAAGAATTTACTCTTACGAGATACGTTCCTGATATCAACGAAGAGACATTGGTCTTGCCGTCTTCAAACTTACCGGATTGTACAAGCTGGCCAGACATACTATAAATCTGGTAATAATACCCGTTGCTGTTATTCGGAGCACTGATATGAAGCTCATCCTTCACCGGAATCGGGAATAGAGAGATTTTCGTATCTTTTATAATCACCTCAACTTCGTTTTTATTTAAAACTTCGCTTGGTTTTGCAGCCGGTAAAGATGTGATCTGAAGCCTAGGAATCACTCCTTCTTCATTTCCGCTGGCGTCATATTTTATTTTCACACAACGGCAGCTCATCCCGAAATAAGGATCATTATTATCATGGAAAGCGATCATTCTGTTGGCACTGGAAGCTGCATCAAACAAAACATTAATAGGTCTTCCAATATAATTGCTGTTCAGAGCGGCCGTCCAGATTCCGGGATACTGTAAATTGATGAAATTGTAAGTTCCCACCGGCGTCTGATTGATCATTACACTCCTAAATCCTCTTGAACCCGAGTTCGGGTAATTTCCTACATTATAAGAAGGATTGTTAAAAATATATCCGATTGTGTAGCTATAGGTTGCACTTCTTCTTACCCTCTGTCCCAGATAATCATTAATAATGCTATATGAGGTGGCTACATTTTTATCTTTTTTGTACCAAGGTGTCAACCCAAAATCTTTACCTGACGTAATAGCTACCCCAGAAAGATCCGGAATTCTCCATCCGTCGGGACAAGGATCAAAAGGAGATTTTTCACCACCTCTTCCCCATCTGTCGGGTGCTAAATTCGGTTCGTTGGCCAGCCAGTCCGTTCCGTTGGTATATGTCGGAGTCGCACTGTTGTACGGAGCAAATGTACTCGGAATCATATATACCAAAGGATTTCTCACCGAGTAAGACAACACTTTTGTAATTTTATCCGAAACTTTATCCGTCGCTAAAACATTCGCATTTGTTGAATTAGTATAAGTATTATAAGGAACAATATAACTTCCCGCCAAATCATTATACGTTGCCCCCGTAAGAGTTGTATATATCACGCTGCCACTTGCTGTAACGCTACCCAGATAAATCGGATATGATGTTCTGTCATCTGCATACTGGAAGATTGGAATCGGATCTTTTCTTCCCCATTGGTAATGCATTCCTGTAGACGCCTTAATTTTTGCCAATTCGGCTGCAGTAGGCGTAAGCGGATTTGCCACCACCGGAAATGCATCTGTTGCTCCCAGGTTTCTATCCATAAATTCTGTCTGAAAAACATTATCTGCCTTATTTACATAATTCACATAATTGGTTACTGATGCCTCCGGAAGTTCGGTAGTATAATTTTTTGAGCCGATCGCAGTATCAGTTACCCAAATATGCCAAGACCAATAAATTGGGTTTGTAATACTTCCGTTATGCAAGGTAATAACTGTATTACCGCTTTGATTAGGATTGATTGTAACCGTGATTTTTGAATTATTAATAGCTGCCAAAGAACTTGGGGATGGATTAACCATCGTCACTTTATTAACTAAGTTAGTATTTGTAGTCCACAAAACATTTGCTTTAAGATCATTAAAACTTGTTGTGTTTAAAATACTCTTATTATTCAAAAGCTGGCTTTGCACAGAAAATGCCTTACTTACAGGAATATCGATATTGAATGCTGATGTTGTTTTTACGGCCTGATAAGTGTTGGGATTGCTGAGTCCTTCACGATATTCTGTTTCCGGAACAAGGTATTCTGTAGGGAAATCATAGCTGTCTACTACATATAAAGGATCTTTGATGCATCTGCAGGCATTTACATCAGACGTACTATTAGCTCCCAGAGGAAAATACCAATATCTTCCCTGTACATTCGGAAGGCTGGGATCCGGGATATCCGGCTGCCCTTTATCCGGAATCATAAATAATGCTCTTGCTGATACTGCCGGGGTTGCATCAAAAAGTTTCGCCATTGTTGCTGTCCATAAGACGGTATGATGCTGATCGGTATACTGACCCTGATGTGCATTGAAGGAAATAGTTCCCGTTCCAGGAAAAACTCCCATGTTCATTCCGCCAACATTTGAAAGATCATATCCGAAATTAGGATACAATCTAAAACCTGTCATAAAAGAAGGAACTCCTGCATCAGTAGGTTTTATTTTATGATAATTATTAGCTTCAAACGTATTTTTCCCCATATTCGTTCTTACGCCAAAAGGAGAATAATCGATCCTTATATCATCCACATAAGCAGACGAAGCCAGATTGGCGACCAAAACAGAAGGCATTCTCCAACCATTCGGACAAGGGTCATAAGAAGATTTGCTTCTGTAAGGCTGTGCTGAAGCATCTGCATTATAATTTGCGCTAATTTTCCCCTGAGAATTATCAGACCAAAGATTAAGCTCCGTCAATTGGCTGTCGTTAAGCCCTGTCATTTTTCCAAACCAGTTTACCATCAAGTTGGCATTATTGTTATAATAAGCTATCCCTGAATTGTCATCTTTATTTACGTAAATAAGACTTAACGGATTTTGTACCGCAAGTCTGATATTATTGGCAATATTCGCGTTTGAAAGTAAAACAAATTTTCTGAGATTGTCAAAACTGGTTGCTCCGGTAAAGTTTTTTGCTCCCCGGTGTCTTATTCTGCCGATGGAACCTGTGACTTCATAAAAATCATTTCCTTTATACACCAGCGGCGGAATCGGGTCTTTTCTTCCCCACTGGTAAAGAAGCCCTCCGTTTTTGATCCATTCATCCGCTGTGATGGAGCTTCCTACAGCACCCAGATTTCTGTCCATCCAGCCCCAATCGGAGTCGGGAATCGTTTCGGTGATGCCGTCAGCTCTTTGTCTTTTTACATTTGGGTAACTTTTATATTTTGATCCGTTGGAAGGATCGTCTGTCACCCAAACATGCCAAGACCAATAGATCTGGCCATCTACCCTGAAAGCAATCACTGCGTTTCCTTTTTTTGCTTTGTTGACGGGAACTCTGATTTTAGCAGACTGCCCGGTATCAATAACCTCAAGAGAATAACTCGGTCCCGATTTTATCAGACCGTGAACATCCTCCCATAAAACATCGGCAGTAATTTTCCCGTTGGGAATTGCCCTTCCTCCAATGTATTTGTCCTGCTCCCACATAGCATATGCTTTTCTTACCGGAATATAGATACCATCACTATTCTGGGCGGGATCGAATATATAGCTGTTGGGTGCTTTTGTCCAATCCGGAAGAAGACTTTTTGTAAAATATTCATTAATATTCTGTTTTCTATCTGTACTTCCTGAATTTTTAATTAAAGAATCCGATCTCATTACATAAGAAAGGTCTTTTTTTACAAGAGATTTAACTTCACAGGTTTTAAATCCCGTGTGAGCGTAGATTCCACTCGTGACTAGGCAACATAAAAGTGCCACTAAATTGTTAATTAACTTTTTCATATCCTTGATTTTGTGTCATACTTTAAGTACAACATTTAAGCCCTCCTTAATAAATATCAATTTATTTTATAAATAATAACAAAATACCCACGAATACAGTGTAAATAAATTAAATTTATTAAATTATATGTGATAAAATTACATTTCCCAACTTGAGCTTTGCGAAATTACAGGATTTTTTAGAATATTTTTATGTTTAAAGTCAATTTAAAATAAAATTAATAAGGAAAATTACATA
>CBFGVN010000060.1:0-13394 GCA_965651845.1 uncultured Chryseobacterium sp.
AGTGGAATTATACGCCGGAGCCAACTGGATGGAAAGGGAAACTTATGATTTTTTCGGAATTAAATTTAAAGGACATCCTGATCTTAGACCTATTTTAAATATGGAAGATCTTGGATACCACCCTATGTTGAAGGAATATCGTTTGGAAGACGGAACAAGAACCGATAAGAACGATAGCATGTTCGGAAGATAAAAATAATGCAATAAGCAGTAAGCAATAAGCAATAAGCTTAAAGCCTAAAGCCTAGAGCCTAAAGCATTTAAATTATGAAAGATAACTCATTATCTAATATACTTAACCAATACGAAAGTAAGGAGCAAATTGACGGACAGCTTTATACCCTCAATTTAGGACCCACTCACCCTGCAACGCACGGAATTTTCCAGAATATCTTAACGATGGATGGAGAAAGAATCCTTCATGCTGAGCAAACGGTGGGATACATCCATAGAGCATTTGAGAAAATTTCTGAAAGAAGAAACTACTCTCAGATCACTACCCTTACCGACCGTATGAACTACTGTTCTGCACCGATCAACAATTTAGGTTGGCACATGACAGTTGAGAAATTAATCGGAGTTGAAGTTCCAAAGCGTGTAGATTATATGCGTGTCATTTTAATGGAATTAGCAAGAATCGGTGACCACCTTATCTGTAACGGTGTAACCGGGATGGACTCCGGCGCAATTACCGGTCTTACCTATATGTTCATCGAAAGAGAGCGTATTTATGATATGTATGAGCAGATCTGCGGAGCGAGAATGACGACTAATATGGGAAGAATCGGAGGTTTTGAAAGAGATTTCACACCGAAATTCCATGAGTTGATTAAGGATTTCCTTAAAACTTTCCCGCCAAGATTTAAAGAATTCTGTACTTTGTTGGAAAGAAACAGAATTTTCATGGACAGAACCATCGGAGCAGGAGCTATTTCTGCAGAAAGAGCATTAAGCTACGGTTTTACAGGTCCGAATTTACGTGCAGCAGGTGTAGATTACGATGTGAGAGTTGCACAGCCTTATTCTTCATACCAAGATTTCGACTTCATTATTCCTGTGGGAACATCAGGAGATACTTACGACCGTTTCATGGTTCGTCAGCAGGAAATCTGGGAATCTATTAAAATCATCAAACAAGCATACGAAAATCTTCCTGAAGGGCCGTTCCATGCGGATGTTCCTGATTTCTATCTTCCTGAAAAGGCTGATGTTTATCAAAAAATGGAAGCATTGATCTACCATTTCAAAATCGTAATGGGAGAAACTGATGTGCCTAAAGGTGAAGTGTACCACGCTGTAGAAGGTGGAAACGGAGAATTAGGATTCTATTTAGTGAGTGATGGCGGAAGAAGTCCTTACAGACTGCACTTCAGAAGACCATGTTTTATCTACTATCAGGCGTATCCGGAGATGATTACAGGTTCTGTAATTTCAGATGCGATCGTTACGATGTGTAGTATGAATATTATTGCGGGAGAATTAGACGCATAAAATTGTAAAAAGTATCATTGTAAAATGTATTAATGTTTTGCATTGATTAAAATAAATAAGTCATTAGTACATTGTACGTTGTACAATAATACATTAAATAAAATGAGCGAAACAATAGCTTTTAAACCGGAAAGTTTAGAACAGGTACATAAAATTATCGCAAGATATCCTGAAGGAAGACAAAAATCTGCTCTTCTTCCTGTTCTGCATTTGGCACAGAAAGAATTCGGAGGATGGTTAGACGTTCCAGTAATGGATTATGTTGCCGGATTATTAAGTATTAAGCCAATTGAAGTATACGAAGTAGCAACTTTCTATACTATGTTCAATATGAAGCCGGTGGGTAAATATGTGTTGGAAGTCTGCAGAACGGGACCTTGTATGGTTTGCGGAAGCGAGAAAATTCTTAACCATATCAGAACCAGACTGAACATTAAGGACGGAGAAACTACGGAAGACGGAATGTTCACATTGAAGCCGGCAGAATGTCTTGGTGCTTGTGGATATGCACCGATGATGCAGTTAGGAAAATTTTATCACGAAAATTTAACGATAGAAAAAGTAGACGAGATCCTTGATCTTTGCAGACAAGGGCAAATTGCTTTAGACTAAAAATAAATTTTAATAAACTTAAAATAGCCATAAGCTAGAAGCCATAAGCCAATAGCCCACAGCTAAAAGCATAATAAAAATGAGTAAAAAACTTTTACTTAAAGACGCACATATAGAAGGTATCCGCTACTTTGAAACATACCGTAAACAGGGAGGTTACACGGCAGCTGAAAAAGCCTTGAAAATGACTCCCGATGAAATTCTTGAAGAAGTAAAAGCTTCAGGACTTCGTGGACGTGGTGGAGCTGGATTCCCGACAGGGATGAAATGGAGCTTTCTGGCAAAACCGGAAGGTGTTCCAAGACACTTGGTAGTAAATGCTGATGAATCTGAACCCGGAACTTTCAAAGACAGATATCTGATGGAATTTCTTCCTCATTTATTGATTGAAGGGATGTTGATTTCATCTTACTGTTTGGGTTCAAATGTTTCTTACATCTACATCCGTGGAGAATATTCATGGATTCCGGATATTTTGGAGCAGGCAATTGATGAAGCTAAGGCTGCAGGATTTTTAGGTAAAAATATTTTAGGAACCGGTTTCGATTGCGAAATTTACGTTCAGAGAGGTGGTGGAGCATATATCTGCGGTGAAGAAACTGCACTGCTGGAATCTCTTGAAGGGAAAAGAGGAAATCCAAGATTAAAACCGCCATTCCCGGCTGTAAAAGGACTTTGGGAAAGACCAACGGTAGTAAATAACGTTGAATCTATCGCAGCAGTGGTTCCGATCATCGATATTACAGGAGCTGAATATGCTAAAATTGGAGTGGGAAGATCAACAGGGACAAAACTAATTTCTGCTTGTGGAAACATCAACAAACCAGGAGTTTATGAAATCGATATGACCATTACGGTTGAAGAGTTTATTTATTCTGATGAGTATTGTGGTGGTATTCCGAATGGGAAAAAATTAAAGGCTTGTATCCCGGGAGGAAGCTCAGTTCCAATTGTTCCAGCGAACTTATTGCTAAAAACCGTAAACGGAGAACCAAGATACATGAACTACGAATCTTTGGCAGACGGTGGCTTTGCTACCGGAACAATGATGGGTTCAGGAGGTTTCATCGTATTGGATGAAGACCAATGTATCGTAGAACATACCATGACTTTAGCGAGATTTTATAATCACGAAAGTTGCGGACAATGTACACCATGCCGAGAGGGTACAGGATGGATGTACAAAATTTTAAAGAAAATTGAAAACGGACAGGGTAAAATGGAAGATATCGACCTACTTTGGGATATCCAGAGAAAAATCGAAGGAAACACGATCTGTCCATTAGGAGATGCAGCAGCTTGGCCTGTTGCGGCGGCAATACGCCATTTTAGGGATGAGTTTGAATGGCACGTAAAAAATCCGGAACTGTGTTTAACACAAAATTATGGATTGGCTCATTATGCAGATCCTATTCCGGCGCCATCCGTTTAATTCCTAATTTTAAGACGACAATATTTAAGGTGATAAAAAAGTGTGTATTGCTGTTATTATTAACAGTGACTTTGGGCTTAAAAGCTCAAAAAACTCATGTTGATCCGTTTAAGAAAGGATCAGTGATGGTATTCTGGGGGTGGAACAATTCAGTTTATTCAAATTCGGATATTCATTTTAAAGGAGATGGATATGATTTTCAACTGAATAATGTAACCGCTCACGACAGACAGACGAAATTTGATTGGGGGACGTATTTTAATCCCGGCTCAATCACAATTCCGCAGGTGAATTATAGAATTACGTATTTCCCTAAAGATAATCTGGGTATTACTTTAGGAATGGATCACATGAAATATGTAATGGATCAGGATCAGACAGTGAATTTCAAAGGATATATCAATAATCCGGAATATGCTGCCACGGTTCAGAATGGACAGGTAAACTTAAGCGATTCAAAATTATTGACTTTTGAACATACCGATGGGCTTAATTATATCAATATCGGTGCTCAGAAATATCACAATGTTTTAAATAAAAAGCATATTGATCTTTTCTTAAGTTATGGAGCCGGAATTGGTGCTTTATTACCGAAATCCAATGTAAAACTGATGGGAAATGAAAGAAGCGACAGATTCCATTTGGCTGGTTTTGGAGCAGACATCAGAGCGGCTTTAAGCTTAGTGGCCATCAGACATATTGTGGTTCAGGTAGAAGGAAAATTTGGATACATTAATATGCCGGATATCAAAACTACTCTCAACAACAAGCCGGATAAGGCTTCACAGGATTTTGTATTTGGAGAAGTGGATTTTGGAATCGGATATACATTTAATACAAGAAAGCATAATTAAAATATAGCTAAACTGCTTTGATAAGCATAAGCAAAAAGCATAGAATATGAGCGAAGAGGTTAAAAAATTCAAAATAACTATAGACGGACAGACTACTGAAGTTTTGCCTGGTACTTCTATTTTGGAAGCAGCAAGACAAATCGGTGGAAAATCTGTACCTCCTGCAATGTGCTACTACAGCAAATTGGAAACCAGTGGAGGAAGATGCAGAACTTGCTTAGTGGAAGTTTCCAAAGGGTCTGAAGCAGATCCTCGTCCTATGCCGAAATTGGTTGCAAGCTGCAGAACAAATGTAATGGATGGTATGGAAGTAAAAAATCTTACTTCTGAAAAAGCCCAGGAAGGTAGAAAAGCCGTTACCGAGTTTTTACTGGTAAACCACCCGCTAGACTGCCCTATTTGTGACCAGGCCGGAGAATGCCATCTTCAGGATCTTGGTTATGAGCACGGTGTGGAAAATACAAGAACTGAGTTCGAAAGAAATACTTACGAAGCTGATGATCTTGGCCCACACATTAAATTGAACATGAACCGTTGTATTCTTTGTGCAAGATGTGTATTAGCTGCAAACCAATTAACTGGTGAAAGAGAACACGGAATTCTTTTCAGAGGAGATCACGCTGAAATTTCTACCTATTTAAATAAAGCTTTAGATAATGATTTTATCGGAAACGTAATCGACGTTTGTCCGGTGGGAGCATTAACGGACAGAACAGCCCGTTTTGCAAGCAGAGTTTGGTTTACAAAACCAATGAATGCTACTTGTAAATGCGATAAATGTTCAGGAAAAGCTGTAGTTTGGATGAAAGGTGATGAAATTGTAAGAGTTACAGCCAGAAAAGATCAGTGGGGAGAAGTTGAAGAATTCATCTGTGACACTTGCCGTTTCGAAAGAAAAGAACTTTCCGACTGGAACATCGAAGGTCCTAGACATATCGACAGACATTCAGTTATTTCATTGAACCACTACGAAAAGCCTAAGGATGAGCTAAGAGTTTTAGACAATCCGATGGCTAAAGAAATCAGTGAAAAAGACGAAAAATAAAAAGTTGGATGCCTGAAGCTGGAAGATGGAGGTTTGTAACCGTAAAATATTTCCACTTCTACTTTTAACTTAAATATCGTTAAAAATAAAATAAATTGGTAATGTGATGAAGAGTTGATGCCACGACGTGATAAACTTCCAGCTTCCAGCTCCCATCTTCAAACATTTAAAATAAAAAATGGATTTACTTACATTTAAACTTATACTTGTACTAGCGCTTTTCCTGCTTTCGTTAACGATTGCAGCCTACTCTACCTGGGCAGAAAGAAAAGTAGCCTCTATCATGCAAGATAGAATTGGTCCCAACAGAGCAGGACCTTTCGGATTGCTGCAGCCTCTGGCTGACGGTGGAAAGTTTTTCTTTAAAGAAGATTTTACACCTGCCAATGCAGAAAAATTCCTTTTCGTATTGGGGCCGGCTTTGGTAATGTTTATTTCATTAATCACGGGAGCGGTTATTCCTTGGGGTAAAAGTTTAAATATTGCAGGTACTTCTTATGATCTTCAGGTTGCTAATATCGATGTTGGTGTACTTTTCATCATCGGAATGGCTTCCATCGGTGTTTACGGAATCATGATCGGAGGTTGGGCTTCGAACAACAAATATTCATTATTAGGAGCTATCCGTGCTTCTTCTCAGATGATTTCTTACGAATTGGCAATGGGATTGGCTTTGCTTTCTATCATTATGATGACGGGAAGTTTGGATTTAAAAGAAATTACAGCAAGCCAGACCAACGGAAAGCTTTGGGGAGTTATTCCTTGGGTTTCCGGACTGAACTGGAACATTTTCTATCAGCCGATTGCTTTTCTAGTATTTTTTGTAGCAGCTTTAGCGGAAACAAACAGACACCCTTTCGATTTGCCTGAGTGTGAATCTGAATTGGTAACAGGATATTCTACAGAATATTCATCAATGAAGCTAGGATTATACATGTTCGGTGAATATGTGAACATGTTTATTTCTAATGCTTTCATGGTGGTTCTTTTCTTCGGTGGTTACAACTATCCTGGAATTGAATGGGTAACTCAAAACTGGGGTGAAAACACTGCAGGTATTTTGAGTATCGTAGCATTTTTAACTAAAACGGTGATCGGAATTTTGATCTTCATGTGGATCAGATGGACGCTTCCAAGATTTAGATACGACCAATTAATGCACTTGGGTTGGAAAACTTTAATTCCAATGGCATTAGTAAACTTGCTGATTACAGGAGCTGTAATTTTAGCATTTGGAAATTAATTAATTTGAAAATGAGTAATTTGAGAATTTGAAAATGGAATATTTTTTCTGCTTTCAACTTCCAACAAGATATAAATTTGAAAATGAGCTGATGTGAAAATGTGACGATGTTAAACTTCC
This sequence comes from uncultured Chryseobacterium sp., assembly GCA_965651845.1. Classification (GTDB taxonomy): domain Bacteria; phylum Bacteroidota; class Bacteroidia; order Flavobacteriales; family Weeksellaceae; genus Chryseobacterium. The sequence goes on from CBFGVN010000060.1 coordinate 6,798, forward strand.
ATCTCCCAGCTTCCATCTTCTAACATTTAATAATAAAAATAAATGAAACTTACGAACAGATCAAAAGTTGTTTCTAATAAAGAAATGACCCTTGCTGAAAAAATCTACTTACCTGCGATTTTTACAGGAATGGGGATTACATTTAAGCATGCTGTAAGAACCGTATTGAAAGGTGCTCCCGCAGTATATTCATATCCGGAAGTACAGAAACCGAGAGCAGATATCTGGAGAGGCCAGCACGTTTTGAAAAGAGACGAGGAAGGCAGAGAAAGATGTACGGCTTGCGGACTTTGCGCGGTGGCGTGTCCTGCAGAAGCAATTACGATGACTGCTGCTGAAAGAACCAAGGAAGAAAAGCACCTTTACAGAGAAGAAAAATACGCATCCGTATATGAAATCAATATGCTGAGATGTATCTTCTGTGGTATGTGTGAAGAAGCTTGTCCGAAATCTGCGATCTATCTTACTGACAGATTGGTAGACGTGGAAACCAACAGAGGTTCTTTCATTTACGGAAAAGATAAATTGGTTGAAAAAATAAATGAAAGGATTGATATTACTGAAAGACAATCCGAGAAACAAAAAAATGCGGTAAAATAATGGATCAGTTTTTATTTTTCTTGGTGGCGTTTTTAGCAGTGGCGAGTGCAGTGTATTTCGTATTTGCCAGAAATCCTTTGTATGCTATTTTGTCATTAATTGTTACGATGTTTTCTATTGCGGGCATGTACATCCTTCTGAATGCACAATTCCTTGCGATTATCCAGATTATTGTTTACGCAGGAGCGATCATGGTATTATTCCTTTATATCCTGATGATGCTTAACCTTAATAAACAAGACGAAAGTAAGAAGAACAATACTTTAAAATTTGTTGGAGTTTTTACAGCTGGTCTTTTATTAATTGGAGTTTTAGGCGTATTCAGAGGTGTTCAGCAGAACCAGATCGTTGTTGAGAATGTAGACAAAGGTGTTGGTTTGACGAAAAATCTGGGCAGACTTTTGTTTAATGAATATGTTTTACCGTTTGAGCTTGCGTCCATCCTTATTTTGGCAGGTATTGTAGGTGCGGTATTAATCGGTAAAAAAGATTTATAAAATTATGGGAGAAGTAAATACATTTATACAAAGCATCCCTCTGAATTATTTCATCATTCTTTCATCAGTATTGTTCTGTCTGGGAGTATTGGGAGTATTGTTGAGAAAAAATGCTATTGTTATTTTGGGTTGTGTAGAGCTTATGCTTAATTCTGTAAACCTTTTGTTGGCTGCTTTTTCAGCATATAAGGGTAACGGAGACGGACAACTTTTAGTTTTCTTCATTATGGTGGTTGCTGCTGCGGAAGTAGCGGTAGGCTTAGCAATTATTGCTATGCTATATAGAAATACCCGTTCTGTAGATGTAAGTATATTTAATAAATTAAGAGGATAAGAATGGAAAATTTAGTATATGCAATAGTACTTCTACCACTTTTAGGGTTTCTTATAAACGGTTTATTCGGGAAAAATCTTCCAAAAATATTGGTTGGATCTTTGGCGACGGCAGTGGTTTTCGGATCTTTCTGTATCGCTGTAAGCCTTTTCATGAATTTCGATTCTGAGAGCCAGCCCGTAATCGTAAAAGCTTTTGAATGGTTCAGAGTGAACGGAGTTCAGATCAATTTCGGATTCCAGATCGATCAGCTTTCTTTAATGATGGTAATGATCATCACAGGAATCGGTTCTCTGATTCACCTATACTCTATCGGATATATGAGCCACGATAAAGGTTTCTATAAGTTTTTCACTTATCTTAATCTATTTATCTTCTCAATGTTGTTATTGGTAATGGGAAGCAACTACCTGATCCTTTTCATCGGATGGGAAGGTGTAGGTCTTTGTTCTTATTTACTAATCGGATTCTGGTACACCAACGAAGAATATGGTAAAGCAGCGAGAAAAGCCTTCATTATGAACAGAATCGGTGACCTTGCGTTATTGATCGGTATTTTCATGATTGCTTCTCAGACCAATGCTTTGGATTATCTTTCGGTAGCGGAAAACGCAGGAAAATTTGAATTAGACGGAAGCGTAATTATCTTTATTACAGCGAGTTTATTTATCGGTGCAACGGGTAAATCTGCACAGGTTCCATTATATACATGGTTACCAGACGCGATGGCCGGGCCAACTCCTGTTTCTGCATTGATTCACGCGGCAACGATGGTAACGGCAGGTATTTATTTGGTAGTAAGATCAAACTTCTTATTTACTTTAGCACCAACCGTTCAGGGAGGAATTTTATTCATCGGATTCTTAACAGCTGCTTTGGCTGGGTTCTACGCATTACGTCAGAATGATATCAAAAAAGTATTGGCCTACTCTACTGTTTCACAGCTTGGATTTATGTTTATTGCTTTAGGATTGGGAGCTTATACAACAGCCATGTTCCATGTAATGACACACGCTTTCTTCAAAGCATTATTGTTCTTGGGAGCAGGTTCTGTAATCCACGCCATGAGCAACGAGCAGGATATGCGTTTCATGGGAGGTTTGAAAAAATACATTCCTATTACTCATGCTACTTTCCTTATCGGAACATTGGCAATTTCAGGATTCCCTCTATTATCAGGGATGATTTCCAAAGACGAAATTTTAGTAGCAGCTTTTGCTAAAAATCCAATTTATTGGGTAATCTTATTTGTATTAGCGGCTGTTACTGCAACTTATATGTTCAGATTGTACTATCTTACTTTTCATGGAGAGTTCAGAGGTACTGAAGAACAAAAACACCACTTACACGAAAGCCCGTCTAATATGACGTTGCCATTGATCGTATTGGCTATTCTTTCTGTATTGGGTGGTTTGATTAACCTTCCTCACTTCATCGGACACGGTCATTATGCCAAATTAATGGAATGGCTGAAACCGGTTCTTACTGAGGAAAGCTTTAAACAAATGGAAACTACACTATCTGCAGTTCCGTTTGGTACTGAAATGATACTTTTAGCAGCGACTGTTCTTATGTTCTTCGCCGTTTGGTTCATTGTTAAAAATACTTATGTCAATAAGAAAAAACAAGCATTACCAGAGGAGCAATACACAGGATGGGAAAAACTGTCTGCTAGAAAACTATATATTGACGAACTTTACAATGCATTAATTGTAAAAACTGTTGAAGGATTAGGACGCGGAGGAAAGATGTTTGATAAGGGTATTTTAGACCGTTTTGTAGACTTTGTAGGCGATGGTGCCGAAGATAGTGGAAAAGCGATGAAGCGTATCCAAAACGGAAATGTTGAGAATTACATTCTTATCATGTCTTTAGCTGTGGGAATTATACTGATTGTTAACTTTATATTACAATAATGTCTGGTTTATTATTAACATTATTACTATTACCTCTAGTAGGTTCGGGATTAGTTTTTGCGTGGAAAGATAAATCCAGCAAATATTTGGCACTGGGAATTGCATTGGTTCAGATGCTTCTTACATTCTATATACTTTCGGATTTCAATTTTACTCCGACTGTAGATAGTGTATTGCAGCATGAGATCAATTATCCTTGGTCACAATTCATGAAGAGCTCTCTTCACTTCGGTATCGACGGGATGAGTATGCTTCTTTTATTGCTGACCAATATTTTAGCGCCAATTATTATTTTATCTTCTTTTAACGAAAATGTAAACTATAGAAATTCTTTCTACGGTTTGATTTTGCTGATGCAATTCGGGCTTGTAGGAGTTTTCACTTCGCTTGACGGATTGTTATTCTATATTTTCTGGGAAGTAACATTGATTCCGATCTGGTTCATTGCCGGACTTTGGGGTCAGGAAAATAAAAGATTTGAATTCACTACGAAATTCTTCGTCTATACATTCGTTGGATCATTATTCATGTTAGCTGGTTTAATTTATGTTTACAGCCACTCTGCATCATTTGCACTAACGGATTTATATAATGCTCAATTAAACGAAACACAACAAACAGTGGTATTCTGGTTTATTTTCTTTGCTTTTGCAGTGAAATTACCGGTATTCCCCTTCCACACTTGGCAGCCTGATACGTATACCTACTCTCCTACTCAAGGATCGATGCTGTTGTCGGGGATCATGTTGAAAATGGCAGTGTACGGAGTTATGCGTTATTTATTACCAATCACTCCACTTCCTATTGCCGGAATTTCAGGACAGATTGTAATTATTCTGGCGATTATAGGAATTGTTCATGGAGCATTAATTGCAATCATCCAGACAGATATGAAGAGAATCATTGCATATTCTTCCTTCTCTCACGTTGGATTGATGGTAGCAGGTATCTTTGCTTCCGCAGTAATTTCATTAAGAGGAACTTTCAATATTGAAGGTGCTGAAGGTGCATTGGTACAGACTTTCGCTCACGGTATCAACGTTGTGGGTCTATTCTACTGCTGTGATATTTTGTACAAAAGATTTAAGTCAAGAGACATCAGACAAATGGGAGGTCTTGCCAAAGTAGCTCCGAAGTTTGCTGTTTTATTCCTGATCATTATATTAGGTTCAATGGGAGTTCCATTAACAAATGGATTCATTGGAGAGTTTATCTTGTTGAAATCTGTGTATGATTTTAACGGATTGGCAGCAGTAATTGCCGGTCTTACGGTAATTCTTGCAGCTGTATATTTATTAAGATTCTACGGAAAAGCAATGTTTGGACAGGGCGATGAAGCAGTTCTAAGTACAGCAAAAGATTTATCAGGAGTAGAATTTTCTGTATTGGCAAGTTTAGCGGTTTTTGTGATTTTACTTGGTATCTTCCCGCAACCGGTAATCGAAATGGTGAATAGTTCGTTGAAGTTTATCTACCAATCAATGGTAAGTTAATTTGATATTTTAAAAAATGAGTGTTTTAATTATTGTTTTCCTAACGGCAGTTGTTGCGTTATTTTCAGGAGTTTTTGAACAAGGGAAATTCGCAAGATACATTGGGATTTTGGGATTAATCATCGCATTATGGGTAAGTTTCATGCCTGAATGTGCTTTCTTTGCACAATACAGACACATGTATGACTATACCGACAATACTGCATTATTCACAAAAATATCAATCGTAACGACATTATTATTATTCTTTTTGGGAGGTTTTGCATTCAGCAACCATAGGAGCCACCAGTCAGAATTATATGCATTAATGCTTTTTGCATTGTGTGGTGGGATTATCCTTTTCGGATACCAAAACTTGGTAACACTATTCTTGGGAATTGAAATCCTTTCTATACCTTTATATGTAATGGCTGGAGCCAACAAAACTGATCTAAGATCAAATGAAGCTTCTATTAAATATTTCTTAATGGGTGCATTCGCAACAGGTTTCCTATTGTTTGGTATTGCATTTATCTACGGAAGTACTGGAAGTTTTGATTTATATAAAATCCATGATTTCGGAACGTCAAATCCTAAAGATGTTATGTTCATTCTAGGGGTTTTATTAATCCTTTGTGCATTGGCATTCAAAGTGGCATTAGCACCTTTCCACATGTGGAGCCCTGATGTATATTACGGTGCGCCTTCTTTGATCACTGCTTTCATGGCGAGTGTGGTAAAAATCTCCGGATTTTTCGCATTATTCAGATTAATGACCATTGGTTTTGCAGGCATTACTCACGAATGGATCAATGTTTTAGGAGTATTCCTGATCATCACATTACTTTTGGCCAACGTTATGGGGCTTGCTCAGACAAACGCAAAAAGAATGTTGGCATACTCTTCAGTTTCCCACGCAGGGTACATCGGGTTGGTTTTCTTCGGAATTACAAGCCTTTCTACTTATAATTTAGCATTCTATCTATTTGCATATGCTTTATCAACAGTAGGAGTTTTTATGTGTCTGATCTACGTGGAAAAATTAAAAAGAGAAACATCTTTCGGAGCTTTTAAAGGATTGGCAAAAACAGAGCCTTTATTGGCAACGGCAGCGGCAATTTCTATGCTTTCAATGGCGGGAGTTCCGTTAACAGCCGGTTTTATGGGTAAATTTGCTTTATTTTCCCAAGCGATGAACGGTGCGGCTTTCTTGGTTTTAATAGCAGTTTTGGGTTCTGCAGTTTCAATTGCTTATTACCTGAGATTAATTATTGCTATGTTCTTCTTCAAAGAAAGTTCATTCAAATCTTCAGAGAAAGTAACGCTTACTTATAATATTGTAGCAGTAGTAATCATCGCTTCAATCATTGTATTGGGAGTTTTCCCGGATTTATTTGCAAAACAGTTTGGGTTGTAAAAATCCAATTTTAAAATAAATGAGCACAGCAGAAATGTTGTGCTTTTTTTATTTCAGTTCCGGACAGTTTCTTTTACTCTTTTCGAAAAAATAATGTCTATATCAATTATTTTTTTAATTTTGAAAAACGAAAAACACACAAAAAAAAATACAAATGATAACATACCAGGTTCAAAGAACAACTCTTCCCTTCTTATTTCACTGAAAAATCAGAACTGATTATTTAAATTTCCTTACTAAATAAATTAAGAAAATCTAAAATGCAATATGCATTGGTAGAGATACGTACTTATACCTGAAAAAAATAAAACACTAATGAGTAAAAAAGGTATTTCACAGATCAAAGGTCCTTCCGAGATTC
>CBFGVN010000061.1:0-13389 GCA_965651845.1 uncultured Chryseobacterium sp.
ACCGTCACGTCTTCTACAAAGATATGCCCGGCTTCACAAATGACAGCTTTTGTCTTTCCCGGGTATTTAGAAGCTGAAATTAAAGCAATAGTTCCACCATCACTGTGACCGAAAAGAATAATGTCTTTTATATCTAATTCATTTAATACATCATTCAGAACATCGGCTTCCGACTCCATGTAATCATTATTCCTTTCATAAGTAAGCATCGGGTAAGATTTCCCATAACCCAAGCGATCATACACCAAAATATTACATTGAGTTGCTTCACCTAATTTTTCAGGAAAATCCCTCCAAAGCTGAGTGCAGCCCAGAGAATCATGTAAAAAGACAATTGTTGGTTTGTTTTTAAATGAATTTTTGTGTTCTATATAAAGTTTTTTACCATTTACATCGATAATCCCTCCTTCCATTAATTTTAACTTTAATTAAAAAACAGGCATTTTTGCATCCTCAAATTCCTGTAATAAATTTCTGAAAACTGTTTCAACAGGAAGCACTTCATCAATTAAAGCAGAAACCTGACCAATTTCCAGTTCACCTTCTTCCATATCGCCTTCAAACATCCCGCGTTTTGCTCTTGCCCTGCCTAAAGATGCGATCAGCGATTCTTTATTTCTCCCGATATTATAGATTTCTTCCAATTCGTTAAAGAACTTATTTTTTACCATTCTCACAGGAGCTAATTCTTTCAATGTAAGATGGGTATCACCTTCCTGAAGTTCCGTAATTTTCTTTTTCCAGTTGTCGTGAGCACTTGCTTCAACGGTAGCGGCAAAACGAGATCCGATCTGAACCCCATCTGCACCGAGAATCATGGCTGCTTTCATCTGAGAACCTAAGGCGATTCCGCCGGCTGCAATTAAGGGTTTTGAAATATGTTTTTTTACATTTGGAATCAGGCAGAAAGTGGTCGTTTCATCCCTTCCGTTGTGGCCTCCCGCTTCGAAACCTTCTGCAACAACGGCATCAACACCCGCTTCTTCACATTTCATGGCAAATTTTGTAGATGAAACCACGTGCGCTACCTTCAATCCTTCTTTTTGAAGAGTTTCTGTATACGTTTTCGGATTTCCGGCCGATGTGAAAACAATTTTCACCCCTTCTTCCAGAATGATCTGAATAACTTCATCCAGATTCGGGTAAAGCATAGGAACATTCACTCCAAAAGGTCTGTCCGTCGCCTGTTTACATTTCTGAATATTTTCCCTTAAAATATCAGGATACATACTTCCTGCACCAATTAATCCCAATCCTCCGCAATTGGAAACCGCCGAAGCCAGCCTCCATCCGGAATGCCAGATCATTCCTGCCTGAATGATCGGATACTTAATTGAGAAAAGTTCTGTGATTCTATTTTGCTGTGACTGCATTTCCTGAAGCTTCTTTGCCGTATTAAAATCTATAAAATTGCCCATGCTGTAAAAATACTAAAAACAAAGATTCTATGAGAGTTCTGAGCATAAAAAAACCTCCAGAAATTCTGAAGGTTTGTTATTTATTTTTTAATTGAATCCTTTTTCCAGCTTCCTTTAAAGGTGCAGGAATCGTAGCGGCCGTCGATGGAAATAAACGTGGTCGGAAGTTTTGAATTTACAAATTTTTCAACCATTTCATTTCGTTTTTTGTTGAGCGCCATCTGCTTGATTCTGTCGTAATCTGTTTCCAAAGTAATCTGGTGGGCAGGAATTACATCTTCAATCTTTACGATTTTTACCACTTTTCTTTTTCTTTCGTCTTCGTCATCAAAAGCTGTGGTAATATCTCCTTTATTTAAACCAGCCAGTTCGTAGCTGATGGTTCCGGGAACAGATTCTCTTTCAATCTTGTTAGAACCGTCTGCCCCTGGAATTACCCCTGCGTTGAACTTCGTTCTTTTATCATCAGAATATCTGAACGCAGCATCTTTAAAAGTAATTTTACCATTACTGATTAAGGTTCTGATACTGTCTAATTTACTCTGTGCAGTTTTGATCTCCTCATCCGTCGGTGTTGCCATTAAAAGAATATGTCTTGCGTCATAGATCTTCCCTGATTTTTTTACCAACTGAATGATGTGATATCCAAATTCTGATTCAATAGGATCTGAGATTTCACCTTCCTGAAGGTTTAAAGCGGCAGCCTCGAAAGGTTTTACCATCTGGCCTTTAGAAATATTTTTCATCAAACCACCGTTTGAAGCCGAACCTGGATCTTCAGAATAGATTCTTGCCTGACTTTCAAAAGTTTCTCCTCCTTCGATATCTTTCTTAATTTTTTTAAGCCTGTTGATCAAATCCTGCTTATGGGCTTCCGTAAGCTTAGGATACATCATGATCTGAGATAATGAAACCTCATCTTTAATCTCCGGCAGTTGTGCTTTGTACAAGTTGTAAAAATCTGTCACTTCGTTTGGAGTAACGTCTGCTTTTTCAGTAACTCTCTGATATTTAGCCTGTCCGTAATATGTATCCGTATCGATTTTTTCGATCGCATTTTTCATTTCGTAGCCGTTTCTGAACTTATAAGCCGCCAACATCGTTTTTTCATCAGGAAACTGAGAAAGTAATTGCTGATATTTTGCATTAGCCTGCTCTTTAATGGCAGCAGAACGGTTTTCAATTAAAGTATCTTTTTTTGCTTCGTAAACGAGAAGTTTGTTATTCAGAAGGTTTTCCAAAAACTCACACTTATCGATATTAGAAGCTCCCTGCTGTTTTGCATAATTCATCTGCTCATTCACATCAGATTCCAAAACAATTTCATCACCGATTACAGCAGCAATACCATCCACTAATTCTCCCTGTTTTAGCTGAGCTTTCACCATATTTGTTGTGAACAACATGATGAAAATTCCAAAAAGAAAAGTGATCTTAAGTTTATTTATCATTTTACTATTTTAAACAAGTTGCAAATTTAGAATTCTTAATGAATTACACTAAATTTTTTATTATAAATATTTCTTAAAAAGACGTATTTATTGTAGTTCGACGTCGAAAGTTGTTAATTCCTTAAATTGTCTCAATCTTCCGAACATATCAGATTCTTTCACTTCCTCGATTCTTTCCGTTCCGAATTTCTCAACCGTGAAAGATGCCATTGCAGAACCTACGATTAATGCAGACTTCATAGTTTCGAAATCAAATTTTCCTTTTTTAGCCAAATAAGCTGCAAAACCACCTGCGAAAGTATCTCCTGCCCCGGTAGGATCGAATACTTCTTCCAAAGGCAACGCCGGAATCGCAAATACTTTATTATCATGGAAAAGTAAAGCACCGTGCTCTCCTTTTTTAATGATAACATATTTTGGTCCCATTGTATGAATCTTTTTAGCTGCTTTTACCAGAGAATATTCTCCTGAAAGCTGTCTTGCCTCCTCATCGTTGATTGTGATCACGTCTGTTTTAGCAATCATATCCATCAGAATATCCCAAGCAGAATCCATCCAGAAGTTCATGGTATCAAGGATAACCAATTTCGGACGGGTATTCATTTTTTCAAGAACTGACAGCTGTACGCCGGGGTGAAGGTTTCCTAACAATAAAATTTCGGCATCCTGCATAGAATCAGGAATTTTCGGATCATAATTTTCCAGAACGTTTACTTCTGTCACTAATGTTTCTCTTGTATTAAGATCGTAGTGGAATGTTCCTGCCCAGAAGAATGTTTTCCCTTCTTTTACGATTTCAATTCCTTCGATGTTGATGTCTCTGTCTGTGAACATATCAAGATGCTCCTGAGGAAAATCTCCTCCTACAACAGAAACGATTCCGGATTTTACCCCCAAAATAGATGAAGTGATCCCGATATACGTAGCAGCACCTCCCAAAATTTTATCAGTTTTTCCAAATGGCGTCTCGATCGCGTCGAACGCAACACTTCCTACAACTAAAAGTTTCATATTTTTTTCAAAGTATTATTAAAGTAAATTATTTTTTCCATTCAAATGTGTCGAGCAGATGTTTCATATCCTTTTTGATATAATCCACCGCCGGAGCCAAAGAATCTGGTTTTGGTCTTGTATTAAAGTATAAATAAGCCGTCACGAAATGCTTCGTGCTGTCTGTAATGTAAAATTGAAGGTTGGAAGCACTCTGCCCTTTCAGTTCGTAAAAGTTTCCGTAGACCTTTTTATCAGGGTATTCGAAAGATTTTGTATCGATGGCACTGGCTTTAATGGTATGTTCGTAAACCATTTTTTCTGCCTCCTTGATGTGCTCTGCAAAGTCATTCTGTATCGGGTAGTACGTCACGAAAATTTTTGCTTTCATTTTCGGATAGTTGAGATAATACCAGCAAGGTCTTTTGGCATCAGTAATTTTTGCAAAATCAGAATATTCAAATGTATATGCACAATTGTTTTCAAATTTCTGATATTTCGGTGTCGGATATTCCAGACGAAGTTCTCCGTAAGGCTTCGGAATGGGGTCTTTACCGCAGGACACTAAAAGTAATGCTACAAAAATAAAAATGACGTTTTTAAACATTTTGCAAAAGTACAAATTAGATTTCAGATATTGGAGGACAAATTTCAGGATTTCAATGGGTTTTGAAATTGAATTAAAATTTTGTTTTTTAAGGCAAAGGGCGCGAAGTTTTTTTGACTACTATGCTTTTTTTTAGTTCGCAAAGGCGTTTCACTTAGCTAAGAATACAAAGCTTCAACAGTTTTGTCATTCTGAACGGAACGAAGTGGAGTGAAGAATCTCTATTCATTGTATTGATAGATTCTTCCTTCGTCAGAATGACAAAACTGATGTTAATTATAGAATTTTATATGCTATATCATAGTTTTTGATATAGTTCTCCAAAGGTTTCGGGAAAGACCTTTCGTGAGATGCTTCAACATCGGTTACAATGAAATTATTTTCAGCAATAAAACCTTCCCAAACATCTTCTGAATCAACTTCGACATTAAAAATTTCTATGCTTAAATTTTTATGTGTCAACTTATGATTAACTGTTTTTACACTTTTAATAAAAGGAATTAATTCATCAGAAATAACAGGTGGAAATTCGAATAATTTTTTCCAGATAAAATCATCTTTCCGTTGTTGAATTAAAAACTCTCCGTTTTTATGAACGAAATAATATTTTAAAGATAAATCTTCTGCCTTTATTTTTTTCGTCTTAACAGGAAATTCTGAAACTTTATGTAATGAAAAGGCCAAACAGTCTTCATTTATTGGACATTCGTTGCATAAAGGATTTTTGGGCTTACAAATTTCGGAACCCAAATCCATCATGGCCTGATTGAAATCGCCCACATTTTCGGGTAAAATTAAATGTGCCAGCTCAGAAAAATAACTGAATGCCCTTGAATTTGAAATATCAAAATCATCCGCAAAGACACGGCTTAAAACACGATAAAAATTACCGTCTACAGCAGGGATTTTGTCGTTAAAACAAATACTGGAAACTGCCGCTGCGGTATATTTTCCTACACCTTTTAATTTTAAAATTTCTTCGTATTCGTGAGGGAAAACCCCATGATAGTCATTCATGATCTGTTGAGCCGCCTTATGAACATTTATGGCTCTGGAATAATATCCTAATCCTTTCCAATACAACAAAACCTCATTTTCTTCAGCTTCCGCCAAAGTTTTTACATCCGGAAATCTTTTGATAAAATTATTATAATGACCTAATCCCTGATTAATTCTTGTCTGCTGAAAAACTATCTCACAAATCCAGATTTTATAAGGATCTTTAGTTTGTCGGAAAGGCAGATCTCTGGCATTTTTTTCGTACCAGTTCAGGAGTTTGTTGCCGATATGTTTAAAATTTGAGTCTTGTTTTGTTTTTTCCAAAATCGTCTGCTGCATTTCTGGATGCTTCGACAGGCTCAGCATGACATCGCTAATACTACTATAAAAACGTTAATTTAAACAGTGTCATACTGAGCTTGTCGAAGCATCTGTTTGTTAATGCAAAGATAATTTAATTTTATTTTTTTACAGAATAAACCGGTGCTGCTTTCAGCCATTGATATTTTAAGTTCATTTCTTTGGCGATGAAGCGATAACCCTGTAATTTTTTAAGATAAACATAAGATGTAGAATCCTTTTTGAACCTTAACTCCTGATTGGCAAGAAATTGAAAAGGAAAATGTACAACAGAATCTCTTGTTGTTTTTAAGACTTCTCCAGCACTGACTTTATATATAAATATAGCTTTTCCGCGACCTAAGGATTTGTCAATCAATCTAATATTTGAAGTTGAAACCACCATATCGCTTTCATCGAAACATTCCTGGGGCTTCATAATATAGGCTTTTCCTTCTTTTCTTTCGTTGGCAAAAAGGTCGATTTTATGATCAGTCTGCACTTTTTTGTCGTCACAACTTACAGCAAGGATCATAAAAAATATGGGCAAAAAGTATGGTAACCTGCCTTTTATATTCATAATTTTAATGATTTGGTAGAAAAAAACCGATGAAAAAATTGCATCGGTTTTACTATTAAAATTGATATTTTTTATTCCTGAGCATATTCTGCATCCCATTCGTTTCCATCATCTCCCTTGTGCCCGTCTAATTTAATAACGAAACTTTTTGTAGGAAAATAAGGTGTTAAACGGATATCCAGCCATACTCTGTCTTTATTAACCCTATCCTGTTCGAAACGAACGATTTTGAACTTTTCGATCAATTTGTCCGGACCTTTGATGCTGTCTAAGAACTGAACAATCTGTCTTCTCAAGTCGTCTTCATTCTTCGCATTCCAGTTTTCGAAAGCTCTTCTGTTTAGGAAATCAAGCAAAACTTTCGTTACATAATCGAATACACGAACTACTGAATACGTCTGAAGCCCTATATTATCTCCTGTAAACAATGTTTTTGCTGAGAAAGCCATGATTTTTCCGTATTCGTTGACCATAGGAACCAATCCCATTTTTTCCAATTGGGAAATTTCGCTTTTCTTCAGCTCAAATTTTACGGCGTCTACTTCATTAATGTTACCATGCTTTTTACCTGCAGCAACCTGAGACATCAATGTTTTATGGATTTTTCCGGCCAATGAAGTAGAAGGCGGAAGTTCTACATTTTCTTCTTCACCTACTTCTTCAGCTTTTCCACGGCCTACGAGCCAGTTACACGTCATGATCACGTTACTTCTGTGCAATTCGCCACCCGTAAGATTTGCAGAATGGAATAAATCTACCACGTCGTCCGGCTTATCAAGATTAGCAAAATCCGTAACCATCATTACTTTGTTTTCGTTACAGATTTTCGCCCATTTTTCAATGACTTTGTTAGATCCAAGATATCCCGGAATCGCAAGAATGGAATAATTGTCCCTAAGATCCAAACGATCGTAATAGTTTTTGAATTCTTCTGCAATCGCCTCGATAAAAATAGGATTGTCAAGATCGGAAACCTGATCAAGACTTGCATTGACGATACTTACATTATCAACTTTATCAAGCTCGGTATTTTTATAGAATTGAGCCACAGTTCTGTAGTTTGTTTCCATCTGGCGAACTGCATCTAATGTATTTTTTAAGTTTTTCTTTAAATTTTCTTCAGCCTGCTGTGCTTTTGTTTTGCACGTATCAGCCATTTTATCAGCAGATTCGTTTCCTTCTAAAAGATTGACCCAAAGGTTTATTTTCTGAAGAAGCTCTTTTCTTTCGTCTGCTTTATTGGCATCGGTAAGGAAGATTTCCTTTCTGGCTTTTCTCGTCGGGTTCATGTTGGCGATACCGTCTACAACGGATTCTACAAAACCAAAACCACCAATTTTATTGAGTTCGGCAAGCGGATTCCCTTTCGGTTGTCCTGCATGTTGCTGTTGTCCCTGCTGTTGCTGGTTTTCAGCTGCCTGTAATTTACTATCCATGATTAATGTAAAGTCTTTAGATTATTTTTCAAGTTCTTGTGCCACTTCTTTCAATACTTCGATGAATGCAGCTCTCGTCTGATCATTCTCCAGCATATTACGCAGAATTTTATTCGTTTTCAACTGACGAACAATTTTGTTATATTGTTCCTGTTCCATGCTAAGTTGCTGTAAATAATTTGATTTCTGAGTAAGACTTTTCGGAGTGAAGTCTGCAAGATTTTGAAAACGGAATTCCTCTTCTACCACGTTGCCATCTTCTGTTTCGTGCTGTACAGCTACAGAAGGCTGGAAATGCCTGAAGACGTCATCCACAGTCTTTAATCCTGTTACAATTTCAGGGACGTAAGATTCATCGGTTGTAAGCTGGCTCACAATCAGCGACTTATTCTCCTGTATGTCCTGAATAGCTTCATTAGCGTCTACTTTTACCTCGTTTCCGCCAACACCATAATTAAACATTGCCATATTATTGTTATTTTGAGATTTTCGATTTTGGTGTGAATTGTTTTTATCAGCATCAAATAACTGACCAATCCAATGTTTAAATTTAAAAAAAAACTGCAACATACAAAATTTTGTTAATGCTTTTATTGAAATAATTAATATAATTAAACCAAATATCAAATAAAACTTAAAATTTTTGATGTCACTAAACTATGAAAAATTAAATAAAAAAAACGCATCATTTCTGACGCGTTTTCTTTTCTAACAATTTTTGGCTGTTATTACCAAATCTTTATTCTGTCCTGAGGTGCTTTATACATTTTGTCTCCAGGTTTGATATCAAATGCCTTGATGAAAGAATCCTGATTCACCAACGGACCAAATGCTCTGAAAACTCCCGGAGAGTGCGGGTCTGTCTTTACCTGGTTTACCATGTACTGATCTGTGGACTTTGTTCTCCAAACCGTAGCCCAGCTCATAAAAAATCTTTGATCCTGTGTAAAACCACTGATTAATCCAGGGTTTCCATGATCTTTTAAATACATTTGAAGCGCATCGTAAGCAACTGCTACTCCACCTAGGTCACCGATATTTTCACCGCTTGTAAATTTTCCGTTCACGAAGCTTCCTTTTACAGGTTCATAACCGTTGTATTGAGCAGCCAGCTGCCCCACTTTTGCATCGAAATTTTTACGGTCTGCATCTGTCCACCAGTTATTTAAGTTACCATCACCGTCGAATCTTGAACCACTGTCATCAAATCCGTGGGAGATTTCGTGGCCAATAACTGCACCGATTCCACCGAAATTCACAGCAGCATCCGCCTTAGGATTGTAGAAAGGAGGCTGAAGAATCGCAGCAGGGAAAACGATTTCGTTGTTTGAGCCGCTGTAATAAGCATTTACCGTCTGCGGAGTCATTCCCCATTCTGTTTTGTCGACAGGTTTTCCTACCTTATCTAAGTTTCTCTGATATTGCCAAGCAGCAACGTTCTGAAGATTAGAATATAATGTAGCACCCTGAGCCGGAGCTTCCACTTTTAACTGAGTGTAATCTTTCCATTTGTCAGGATAAGCAATTTTTACCGTAAATTTTGATAATTTTTCCTGCGCTTTTACTTTCGTTGCAGGAGACATCCAATCGATATCATTAATATGCTGTTTGAATGATTTTAAAAGATAATCGATGTAAGTTTCCATCTGCTGTTTAGCTTCCGGAGTGAAATATTTTTCAACATATAATTTACCGAAAGCCTCACCCAGAACACTATTCACCAAGGATAAACCTCTTTTGTTCATCGGACGCTGTTCTTTTTGGCCCTGAAGATATTTAGAATAGAAATCGAATCTGATCTGCTCCAACCCTTCATCCAGATTGCTTGCATTACCGTTGATCAAATGATATTTCAAGTAATCTTTCAACAGCGGAAGGTTCTTCTGTGTAAGGAACGAATCCATATTCTGGTAATATTTAAGCTCTCCGACAATGACTCTGTCTGTATTTACACCTGCCTCTTTTAAGTATTTTGCAAGATTTACATTTTTAACCAAACCGGATAACTCGGATACATTTTTCGGGTTGTATCTTAAATTGGCATCTCTGTTCTGCTCAAGAGTTAATAAATAATTTGCCAGTTGTTTTTCAAAATCAACCACATTTTTTGCAGCTGCATCGGCACTTTTATATCCTAAAACGCCAAACAATTTCCCAACGTAAGATTGGTATTCCGCTAAAGTTTTGGTGTTGGCTTCATTTACTTTCTGATAATAATCTCTTCCCAGGCCAAGATCCGGCCCGCCAAGATACACGGCATTCATGTTTGAGTTTTTCATATCTGCACCTACTCTCCATCCGTAGAAAGAATTGTCTCCCAATTTGGTTGCTTCCAACAAATATTTTTGAAGATCGTTAAGGTTTTTGATGGCGTCTATTTTCGCAAGATCCCCTTTAATCGGAGATAAACCTTCTGCATTTCTTTTCGATGTATCCATGAAAGAAGCGTACAGATTCTGGATTTTTTGTCCTTCCGACCCTTCAGAATATGATTCTGATAAAATTTTGTTTAAAATATCCAAAGAAGCATCATCTACATTTTCTCTCAACGCATTGAAAGATCCCCAACTCGCCTTATCGGAAGGAATCTGAGTGGTTTTCACCCAATTTCCATTCACATAGCTAAAAAAATCATCCTGCGGACGAACACTTTTATCCATATAAGATAAATTGATCCCCTCTTCTTTTATTTCTTCTTTCACTGGCTTTACCACAACGTCTTTCATTGTCTCGGGTTTTTGAGCATCAGCAGTTTTTGTTGTACCACATGAATTGAAGAATACTAACCCGAAAAAGGCAAGTATTCCGATATTTAGCTTTTTCATTAAAAATAATTTTGATTTACACAAACTTATCAAATATACAAATTAGTTTATATATGATTGAGGGTTTAGGGATTAAAGTTTCGGGGTACGAGTTTCGGGTTTTGGGTTAATGTTGATGGTTGCTAGTTGATGGTTGAAGTTTTAGTTTTGATGGAGGTTTTGGTATTGATGTGGAATGGTTTATTTTAATTAAATGCTTCGAGAACCTCAGCATGACAACGCTAATGTCATGCTGAGGCTCTCGAAGCATCTTTAATTATAATTTTAAAACAAAAAAACCGCTCATTACTGAACGGTTTTTGTTATTTTATATTAACTCTTACCAGATCTTGATTCTGTCTGCAGGAGCTTTGTATAATTTATCACCTTGTTTTACGTCGAATGCCTTGTAGAAAGCATCAACATTGATGATAGGACCGAAGCTTCTGAAATATCCAGGAGAATGCGGATCTGTTTTTACTTGATTTACCATGTATTTTTCACTTGACATCGTTCTCCAGACTGTTGCCCAGCTTAAGAAGAATCTTTGATCCTGTGTAAATCCACTGATTGTTCCAGGATTTCCTTTATCCTTTAAATACATTTGAAGAGCATCATAAGCGATATTTACACCCCCTAAATCTGCAATATTTTCCCCGTTGGTAAATGTTCCGTTTACGAAAGTTCCTTTTACAGGCTCATATTTATCGTACTGAGCAGCAAGAGCTTTTGTTGCTTTTTCGAAGTTGGCTTTATCTTCCGGAGTCCACCAGTCTACCAAGTTTCCGTCTGCATCAAACTGTGCTCCGGAATCATCAAACCCGTGGCTCATTTCGTGGCCGATAACAGCACCGATTCCACCGAAGTTTACCGCAGCATCAGCTTTAGGATTGAAGAAAGGCGGCTGAAGGATTGCAGCAGGGAAAACGATTTCGTTGTTTACCGGGTTGTAGTAAGCATTTACCGTCTGCGGAGTCATTCCCCATTCTGTTTTATCAACAGGTTTTCCGATTTTAGCTAAATCTTTGTTATACTGCCATTCTGTAATATTCTGAAGGTTGGAGTATAAATTTCCGCCTTTAGATTCCGGAACGATCGTTAATTTAGAATAATCTTTCCATTTGTCCGGATAAGCAACTTTTACAGTGAATTTTTTTAATTTCTGCATATCTTTTTCTTTCGTTGTAGAAGACATCCAGGTTAAACCGTTGATATGAACTGCGAAGCTTTTCTTTAAATAATCAATTAACTCAACCATCTGAGCTTTAGCTTCTGCAGGGAAATATTTTTCAACATATAATTTTCCGAAAGCTTCACCCAAAGTTCCGTTGATTAATTCGTAACCTCTTTTGTTTAAAGCTCTTTGTTCTTGCTGACCTCTTAAATATTTACCGTAGAAAGCAAACTTCATGTCACCTAATTTTTCGCTTAAATAAGAAGCGCTTCCGTGGATCATGTGAAATTTAAGATAATCTTTAATTACCGGAAGGTTCTGAGCATTGATGAATTTATCTAAATTTTTGTAATACCCTAATTCACCGATGATTACTCTATCTGTATTTACTCCAACAGCTTTAAGGTAAGCAGGAAGATTTACATTTTTCACCAAACTTGAAAGTTCAGTCATTGTTTTAGGGTTGTACTGAAGCGTGTTGTCGCGGCTTTGCTCGTTTGTTAAATACGTTTGAGCAATGCTTTTTTCATAATCTACAATACCTTTTGCAGCTGCATCAGCATTTTTGTATCCTAATTCTTTCAGCATGGAAGCTACATATTTCGTGTATTCTGCGATAGCTTCCGTATTTTTTTCGTTTACTTTCTGATAATAATCTCTTCCTAAGCCCAAGGATGCATTTCCTAAATACACCGCGTTCATTTTAGAATCTTTCAAATCTGCATCTACTCCCCATCCGTAGAAAGTATTTTCACCTTCTTTCGTTACTGAAGTTAAATAATTCTGAAGATCCGTAAGGTTTTTAATCGCATCAATTTTGTTGATATTTGCCTGAATAGGCTTGATTCCATCGGCATTTCTCTTCGTCATATTCATATATGTAGCATACAGATCCTGGATTTTTTTACCCTCCGTTCCGTCTGCAAATTTATCTTTCAAAAGAGAGTTCAGAATCGTCATGGAATTGTTGTCTGTATCTTCAGCCAATTTGTTGAAACTTCCCCAAGTTGGTTTATCAGAAGGGATTTTGGCAGTTTTCATCCATGTTCCGCTTACATAGTTATAAAAATCATCTTGCGGACGAACAGATTTATCCATCAGGCTAAGGTCTAAACCTTTGTCTGTATTTACTGTAGTTTTCATAGAACTAGCCTGAGCGTTCACTGTCTGCGAACAAATCCCTGCTAATAAAAATAGAGAAAGCGTTAATTTTTTCATTATAATTACAATTTATACAATAAGTATATTTTTTCTAAAGTTTGTTACTTGAGTTTTAATTAATTTTTAAAAATAAGATTATTTTGATTTACCTTAAAAATTTTAAGAATAAATTAATTATACAACATTTAAAATATTGATTATCTTTACTTTAATTAAATTCACAAATAATTTTTAAGGTAAATAAAAATCCTTATTTTTAATCATAAAAACTACTTCGAAATCAGGATCCCGACCAAGTCCTGAATAATTTTCTGGGAAACAAAATACATAAAATCAAGCCTGTCCAAGTGCGGCATATACAGCTTTGAAGTTACCACCTTATCATTGACTCTGATGGTATAAAAAACCGTCCCCACCTCTTTTCCATCCT
>CBFGVN010000062.1:0-13307 GCA_965651845.1 uncultured Chryseobacterium sp.
TCACTGCTTTTTCAGAATCACTTTCCTGCACCAGGATAGAGATTCCGTTTTCGATGGCCTGCTGAGAAATCACCCCAACACTGATTCGCGCCAAGGTAAGCGCTTTGAAAATTCGTCCGTCGATCCCGATTTCACCTAAGAAATCTTCCCCTTCAAATTTGATGATTGATCTGTTTTTCAAAAATTTTATTTCGTTTGCATTACTTTTCATCTTCTACAAAATATTTTTTATGATAGTATTTAATTGTTCGTATTCCATTAAGAAGGCGTCGTGCCCGTGAATTGATTTGATTTCATGATAGAAAACATTCTCTTTATTTTCTTTTAACTTCTGAAAGCACATTCGAATCTCCGAAGCCGGGAAAAATAAATCGGTATCCACTGAAATCAGGTGCATTCGTGCCTGGATTTGATTTAATTTTTTTTCATCGGCATTAATATTCATCAGCAAATGATTCATCAGTTTGTACGCTTTTAAACTAAATCTTTCGTTTAAAGCATTTCCATGATAAATTAACCAATCTTCCGATTCCAAGCGTTGTTTTTCCAGATTGTATTTGTTTTGAAATCTATCATTTAACGATTCCGGTGTCCGGTAACACAACATCGCATGAATTCTGGCTTTTTGAAGCGGTTCATCATTTTGATTTAATAAAAACTTCTGAACCAGACATTGTGCATGAAGCCAATCGTGGGTTTTAAAATCGCAGGCAATGGGAATGAAAATTTCGGCAAGTTGTGGATTTTTCACCAGCATTTCCCACCCGATTCCACCTCCAAGGGAACCTCCAATAATGGTGTGTAAACTTTTAATATTTAAAATTTCAAGACCTTTTAAAAAGATATTGGCAATATCCGAAGGCGTGAAATCTTCGTATTCATCAATAAAAAAATCATCATAGCCGTTTCCGGGAATATTGAAACACAGAACCGTATATTTTTCGATATCAATAACCTGATTTTCACCGATTAATTTTTTCCACCAGCCTTTTTCTCCCGAAACATCTGAATTTCCGGTTAAAGCATGATTCACCAAAATAATTGGTGCCGAAAACAAGTCTTTCCCGAAAAGCTGATAGCTCAACGAGATATGATGTTCCTTACCGGAATTGGTTTGATACAAAAAATTAATATAGTTTAGTTCTGTTTTCAATTCTATTATTTTAATACAATTGAAAATGCCACAGGAAATGGCTGAAAAGAACTTCAGTAAGTTATCTGTCCAAATAATTTTGGTAGAACGTAGCACCTTCTTCGCTTTCGCAAAGGGTTGCTAAGGTTTCACAGGGTCTAATCCCTCAACCTTTCTTGATAACATTTTCAATATTTGAATGAACGAATGTTGCAAAGATAGAACTTTTCTTTTAAATATTTAAAAAAAATTAATTTAATATTTAAAACACCCATCAATAAAGGATTTTAGGAGTAATATTAAATATTATTTAAATTCTTAAAGTTGGAATTATTTTTCAAAAAAACTACCTTCGTATTGAAAAATGATGAGATATGATTGCTGAAAAACAAAGATTACAAGATACGAATTGGAAAAACTGGGGCCCTTACGTAAGCAACCGACAATGGGGAAATGTACGTGAAGATTATAGCTCAAACGGCGATGCATGGAATTTCGCCAATCATAACAATGCAGAAAGCTACGCCTATCGCTGGGGTGAAGAAGGAATAGCAGGAATCTCCGATGCAAAACAGCTTTTCTGTTTTGCCCTTTCTTTCTGGAACAAGAAAGATAAAATGATCAAAGAACGCTTCTTCGGGCTGAGCAATCCTCAGGGAAACCATGGTGAAGATATTAAAGAAATCTTTTATTATCTGGATAATACACCGGCGCACAGCTATATGAAAATGGTGTATAAATATCCTATCAATGCCTTTCCTTACGATGATATCCGGGCCGAAAACGCGAGACGCAGCAAAAAAGAACCGGAATATGAAATTTTCGATACCGGAATTTTTGATAAAGATGAATATTTTGATATTTTTATTGAATATGCCAAAGCCGATCACAACGATATTTTGATTCGCGTGACGGTCTGTAACAGAAGCCAAAATGATGCGCCGATCGTTATTGCACCTACGGTGTGGTTCAGAAATAATTGGAAATGGGGCTACAATGCCTACAAAGGACAGACGCAGGCATCTTATGAAGGCTGTATCGATATTCATCATGACAGTGTTTCGATTAAAAAGCTTTATTCAAGAAACATCGGAGCAGAAAGTGTTTTTTGTGAAAATGAAACAAATAATCCTAAGCTTTACGGAGCACCATATCCGGGAAATACCTATTTTAAAGACGGAATTAACGACTACATTATCTATGGAAGCAATACCGTAAATCCTGAAAAACGAGGAACGAAAGCTTCATTTTTATTGGATGAAGTAATTGGTGCCGGACAATCAAAAACTTTTGATTTCAGATTATCTCCGGATGAATTGGATGAGCCGTTTTATAAATTTGATGAAATTTTTGCGGCAAGAATCGAAGAAGCCAACGAATTTTATAACGAAATTCAGCATGATGTAGCAAGTGATGATGAAAAAAATGTTCAGAGACAGGCTTTTGCAGGTTTGCTTTGGAATAAACAATTCTATCATTACAACGTCGGAAAATGGCTGAAAGGTGACCCAAATTATGAAGCTCCGAGAGATTTTAATAATTATGTAAGAAATACCGAATGGAATCATCTTCACAATAAAGACATTATCTCAATGCCTGATAAATGGGAGTATCCATGGTATGCAACCTGGGATCTCGCTTTCCACTGTGTGCCGTTTGCCATTATTGATGCAGAATTTGCTAAAGGACAACTTCTTTTGCTCACCAAAGAATGGTATATGCATCCGAACGGACAGCTTCCTGCTTACGAATGGAACCTGAGCGATGTAAACCCGCCTGTGCATGCCTGGTCGTGCTTCAGGGTTTTTAAAATTGATGAAAAACAAAACGGCAAACCCGATCTTTTATTTCTGGAAAAAGTTTTTCAAAAACTGCTTCTGAACTTTACATGGTGGGTCAACCGAAAAGATAAAAATGGTAAAAATATTTTTGGCGGAGGTTTCCTTGGACTTGATAACATCGGAGCTTTTGACCGAAATATGATCCTGAAAGACGGACAACACCTTGAGCAAGCCGACGGAACGAGCTGGATGGCAATGTATGCCTTAAACATGATGCGGATTTCCATGGAATTGGCTCAATATTACCAGGTTTATGAAGATATGGCCATTAAATTCTTTGAACATTATCTTTATATTGCCGAGGCGATGGAAAATCTGGGTGAAGGAACAAAAGGCTTATGGAACGAAGAGGACGGATTTTTCTATGATGTGCTTCAACTTGGAAACGGGGATAGTGTTTCTTTGAAATTGAGAAGTATTGTCGGGTTAATTCCCATGTTTGCGGTAGAAATTATCGATCATCATTTGCTTGACAAAATGCCGAATTTCGTTGAAAGAATGGAATGGGTTTTAAAGAACAAACCTGAGCTTACTAAACTCGTTTCGCACTGGGAAGAAGAAGGACAGGGAAGAAAACATCTCATGAGTATTTTACGTAAAAATCGTTTATCAAAGGTATTGACAAGAATGTTAGATGAAAAAGAATTCTTAAGTGATTATGGAATTCGGGCTATGTCTAAAGTATACGAAGAAAATCCGTTTGTATTCTCCGTTCATGGCACAGAGAATGTGGTCTACTACACCCCTGCAGAAAGTGACAGCCGAATGTTCGGTGGAAACAGCAACTGGCGAGGCCCGATCTGGTTCCCGATCAATTTTTTAATTGTTGAAAGCTTACAACGATTCCATTTTTACTATGGAAATAGTTTGAAAGTGGAACTTCCGACAGGAAGCGGTGATAAACGAAACCTTGATGAAGTCGCCCAAAATATCAGCAGCAGACTCTGCTCTATTTTTCTGAAAGATGAATACGGACAGCGCCCTTTCAACGGAGGAAATGCGAAATTTAATTATGACGAAAATTTTAAAGATTATATCACATTTTACGAATATTTTCATGGAGACAACGGCCGCGGTGTAGGTGCTTCCCATCAGACAGGATGGACGGCAACTGTTGCCAAACTGATGAAACCCAGATTGACGTTGTAAGGAAAACATATTACTATTGCAAGCCTCTTTTTAAAGGGGCTTTTTTATTTACTATTTAGTGCATAATATTTATTATTTCAATAACAAGGGAAACTTCAATAGTTCGCATCTATTTTCTCATTAAGATAATAATACTTTTTAGTTGATTTATATAAAAAATCAATATTAAATTTAAAATTGTGTTAATTTTTTATTAATATATTATCTATATTAGCACTATAAACCTAATAATATTTTTTATGAAAGGAAAACTACTACCTCTCACAGCTGTGGTTCTTTCAACCACATTTGTTTCCCTTCTAAAAGCACAAGAATATCAGCCAATGCCAATTCAAAGTGGATTCAATGCTGATGTTATTGCTAACGGAGTGGGCCCTTCCGCCAGTTCAACAAACAATGATGTTGATGGTGTAGACTACGCATTTGTTTCAAGAGATTTTCAGTTGACAGCCGCAAGCACACCTCTTACTTACGGTCTTCCCATCAACGGAATCATTAATTCTGCAGTAGCATCAACCGCCGGACTGTCTTATCAGATGGCATCTTATAGTTCAAACAACACATTGAGGCTGGAAAACACAAATGACAACGGAACTTTAATATTTACAACACCTCTTCAGGCAATCAGCTTATATATGATGGCAACAGGAGGAAGCGGAGCTTGTACGGTAGATGTCGATGTGAATTTTACGGATAATACATCACAGACATTTACAGGAATTAATATTTCCGATTGGTACTACGGAAGCAATTTTGCCATTCAGGGAATCGGAAGGATTAATACTTCTAATGACAATTTGGAATCAGGCTACGGAACAGATCCAAGATTATATCAGATTCCATTAGCTATTGATGCTGCGAATCAGTCAAAAAGTGTAAAAAGCGTAACCATCACCAAAACAGGAACAGGAGGAATTCCAAATATTTTTGCTTTTTCGGCGGATGCCTATAATCCATGTCCTACTCCTACCAATATCACATCCACTACAACTATGGATAGTGGTACTTTGAGCTGGACAGCGCCTGCAAGTGCACCATCTTCAGGATATCAATATTATTACAGTACATCGCCTACAGCACCCACTGCAACAACGCCACCTACAGGAAGTGTAACATCGGGTACTTCGGTTACTTTAAATAATTTAACAACAGGACAAACCTATTATTTCTGGGTAAGATCAAACTGTGGAGGTTCTTCGCAAAGTTTCTGGAAAATGAAAGAATTCACTCCGGGACAGATTTCTACAACATACAATCTTGGAGATATCAACACCCAATTTGATAACTCAGGAGTTACCACAACATCTACCACAAACTGTGCAGGAAGCGTAACGATAAACGTTCCGGCCGGATACAAAATTGCATCCACTTCTGTTTCTTACAAAATGTCTACCCAAAGCAACGGATGGATGAGCGAGCAGAGAAGCCTTTTGGTTTGTTCTACAAACGGTAATACTGAGGCTTCAGTAACATCGGGATCTGGATCAACTACCGGTACTTATTCTTACGACAGAACTGGTCTTACCTTGGCAAACGATCTTACAGGTGCAGTAAACTTTGAGCTAAGAGCTTGGAGAACATATGGAGGATCAGACTGCAGCATAGACTACAATAAAGTGGATAACAATACTTTCACTGTAACAGTTACTCTTCAACCGCTTGCTTTGGCAACAAATGAAGTGACCGCTAAAGAAAAGGAAAGAATTGCTTATCCGAATCCATTTGTAGATACTTTGCATATTGAAAAGGCTGAAAATGTGAAAAAGGCCGTAGTAACTGACCTTACGGGTGTTACTGTAAAAACAGTTGAAAACCCTTCATCTTCATTATTTTTAGGAGAAATTAAATCCGGAATGTATATTTTGACGTTAACGATGAAAGACGGTTCCGTAAAAAGCATGAAAACTATTAAGAGATAATAATTTACACAACACATTCATACTGAAAAAACCCGGATAAGTTTTTTATCCGGGTTTTTATTTTTATTGATTTTGATTTAATCCTGTACGATTTCGCCGTTTACATATACTTCATAGCCAATTTCTACAGTTGGTTCCAGTGTCTTAGATACAGAACAGTACTTTTCGAAAGATAATTGTGCTGCTTTCTGGGCTTTTTTAGGATCAACGCTTCCTTCCAAGAGAAATTTAACTTTGATTGATTTAAAAGGTTTTGCATCATCCACAGGAATTCTCTCCCCTTCCACTTCTGCTTTGAAATCTGTAATTTCCTGTCTTTGTTTTTTTAAAATAGAAACCACATCTATTCCGCTGCAGCCTGCAACTGCCATCAGAACGCTTTCCATTGGGGAAACACCTTTTGCTCCGGGTTGAGTTGTATTATCTAAAAGGATTGAATTTCCATGAGAATTGGTACATTCAAACAAAAAATCATCATTGATTCTATTAAGTGTTATTTTCATTTTTATATTTTATATTTAAGATGCTTCGAGGACCTCAGCATGACACAGGCAAATTATTTATTTATAACAATTAGTATTAGCAATGTCATGCTGAGGCTCTCGAAGCATTTTTATTTATTAAATTTTATACGAATTTATAAAATTCCCCTCGCCTTTATCTCCAAATATTTATTGATAACATCGATATTTAAATTCTCCGGCAACGTATACACCGTATAAATTCCATATTTACGGAGTTCCTGGATGATTAATTTCTTTTCGAATTCAAACTTTTCGGCGATAATTTCATCATAAATTTCCTGCATATTTTCAGGGTTTTTGTGAATTAAAGTCTGTAATTCTGCATTTTTAAAGAAAACAACCACCAATAAATGGTTTTTGGCAATACCGCGAAGGTATTTCAATTGACGGTTTAATCCGTCCAGCGTTTCAAAATTAGTGAATAATAATATTAAACTTCTCTGGTTTAGTGAATACTTTACATCCTGATACAAACGATTGAAATCACTCTCAAAGAAATCTGTTTTAATATTATAAAGCGCTTCGGAAATTTTCCTTAATTGTCCCGATTTGTTTTCCGCAGCAATCTTATTTTCAGTTTTTTTTGAAAAAGTCATCATTCCCGCACGGTCTCCTTTTTTAAGAATAATGTGTGATAAAGCCATCGTTGCATTGATCGAATAATCCAGCAAACTCAATCCTTTGAAAGGCATTTTCATCGTTCTTCCGGTATCGATCAGCATAAAAATCCGCTGCGATTTTTCATCCTGAAACTGATTCACCATCAATCGGTTTGCCTTGGAAGTCGCTTTCCAGTTGATCGTCCGGATGTCATCTCCCGGAACATAATCCTTGATTTGCTCAAACTCCATCGTATGTCCCAATTTTCTTATTTTTTTAATTCCTCCCAGCAAAAACTCGCTTTGAAGTGCCATCAATTCATACTTCCGGAGGTGAATAAATGATGGATAAGACGGCAGATTGGCATCTTTCTGAAAAGTAAATCTTTTGGAAACAAAACCCAAAGGTGATGAAACATAAATATTTAAATTTCCAAAATTGTACTCTCCTCGTTCTTTCGGTTCTAAAATATACTGAAAAAAAGTATTCTTCCCCGATTCGATCTGTTTTTCAATCAGGAAATCCCTCTTTTGAAACTGAAACGGAATTTCATCGATTATTTTAGTATTAATTGTAAAACTGTAATTATTTTTAATATCAATTTTCACAGGATTTTCATCACCATTCGACAATTTTTCGGGTAAAATTCTTTGCGCTAAAATTCCATTCTTCTGGTTGAAAATAAAAAGATAATCCACCATTGCCGCCAAAAAACACAACAGCAAAACACCATGTACAACCCACATCAAAAACGGAAAGAAAAATGCAAAGACATACAATATCCCCACGCCGATGAGCGCGAAGAAAAAACGTGTATTGATGTATAAATTTTTCATTGGCTATATGCTATAAGCAAAAAGCAGCAAGCTAAAAACTGTCCACCGACAACTTTCAACCAGCAACTTATTTCTATCTAGGGATCTCTATCCCTTCTAAAATCTGTCTGATAATTTCATCGGCTGTTAAGCCTTCCATTTCTCTTTCAGGTGATACGATTACTCTGTGTCTTAATACGGCATAGCTTGCTTCTTTGATGTCTTCCGGTGTTACAAAGTCTCTTCCTCTCAATGCGGCAAAAGCTTTTGAAGCGGTTAATAAAGCCAAACTCGCCCTTGGAGAAGCTCCCAGATACAGGAACTGGTTTTCCCTTGTATTGATGATGATTTTCGCGATGTATTCCATCAACTGAGCTTCAACAATGATTTCTTTTACCAATTGCTGATAGCTCTTCAGCTGTTGTGCCGAAATTACGCTTTTTACTACTTCCGTTTTATCTTCTGTTTTACTTTCGTGCTGATTTTTGATGATGGCAACTTCTTGTTCAAGATTCGGGTATCCAACATTTATTTTAAACAAAAATCTGTCTAATTGAGCTTCCGGAAGGCGGTAAGTTCCTTCATGCTCGATCGGATTCTGCGTTGCCACTACAAGGAATGGCTCTTCCATTGTGTAACGGGTTCCGTCCATTGTGATCTGTCGTTCTTCCATCACTTCGAATAATGCGGCCTGGGTTTTTGCCGGAGATCTGTTAATTTCATCAATTAAAATAAAATTAGAGAAAATAGGCCCTTTTTTAAACTCAAATTCAGAATTTTTTACACTGAAAACTGAAGTTCCTAAAATATCCGAAGGCATCAAGTCTGGTGTAAACTGGATTCTGCTGAAACCTACATCGATTGTTTTAGCCAACAATTTTGCAGTGATTGTTTTGGCCACTCCCGGAACCCCTTCGATCAAAACGTGACCGTTTGATAAAAGTGCAGCCAAAAGATGATCAATCATACTTTCTTGTCCCACAATTACTTGTACAATTTCGGATTTTACTTTTTCCAGACTTGCCCGAAGCTCTATCATATCAATTCTCGATTGAAACTGATCTTCTTTTTTATCAAAATATATAGAACTCTGATTTTCTATATTCTGGTTTTCAAGGTTTTCCATATTAATATGTTTTTCAATGTACCCATGTATCAGTATAACAGTTTATTAATCGTTGAAGTAGACTACTGCTATTGTTACATTTTCACATTGTTAAATTGTTACATTTTTACTATTTCGTCCAGCACTTTATTCATTCTGGCCAGTTCTTCCTTCATTACACTTGCGTACGGATCTTGTGCTTTTTTAATCAAAACAATGGCTTCGTTGATCATTTCCATTGGTTTTCCTGTTTTCAGGTGAAGCTTTTTCGTAAATTCTTCATCTAAATTCTGAGTATCAATTAAAAGATCCATTCTTACTTTATTCAGGAAATATTGTGCTTTTTTAGCCATCATATCATGAAAATCTCCTTCCTGAAGGTACAAGTTTCCGATACTTTTTACGAAATCCACCGAAGTATTTTTCAATGGCTCAATAATCGGAACTATCCTTTGTTTTCTTTTAGCATTAAAGAAAATAAACAATAATAACCCACCGAGAAGCACCCACCACGCATATTTCAATGCAGGATTTGAAAGAATGAATCTCATGAAATATCTCGATGCCTGAGAATTCCCTTCTACAAACCAGACCGTTTCCCTGTCGTCAAGGTACGAAAAAACGTCTTGTGCATATTTTACATTTCCTGGCTTTAACAAATAATAATTGGTAATAAAAAGCGGTTCACAATGCACATAGATATTTCCTTTCCCAAATTTTACCTTAATAAAATTCGCCTGATCAGAATTATTTTCTTCAACTGTTTTTCCCAAGACTTCAACATTAGGTTTAATGAAAGTAAAGCCTCTTCCGGACGGGAATTTATCAAGTTTAATAAAATCGTTCTTGAATTTTGTGTCTGTTAGTTTTAAAACATTATTATCTTCAAAAGAAATCTTCGAATCATAATAACCGATACTGTCGGAAATATCTTTCGGTACTTCACTCACGATCAACATGGCATCTGATCCGTTGGAAACTTCATTCAGGATTTTGTTCCAGGAAGGTCTGTCGATGTTGTGCTCAATGACTAAAATATTGTGCGTCTTTCCTTTATTCTGATTGTAAAAATCGTAAGGAGTCTGTTCTATTTTTTTAATTTTATTTTTAAAAAGATCCTTTATTTCTGCATTAAAAACAAACAATCCGAACGGTGATTTTTTATTGATATCAAAATTTTTCCGCCAATCCGTACTTTCCGTTTTATTGACTTCAAACAACGCGATAATAATCATCACAACGATGAAAATCACAGCATATATTTTGAAAGTTTTGTTCATGATAACAGTTTAATTACGGTTTAAAAGATTGATATTGGTTCTTAAATTTCAGGTAGCTTTCTTCATCAATAGAAAATTCTCCGTACCAGACATAGTCGAAGATGTATGATAAATCATAAAAATCATTTTTCAGATGCAGAGCTTTCAATTCTGATACGTAGTCTTTATTGGTTTTTTCAGGATTCCAGATGATCAATTTTTTATCACTTAATTTTTTTAAAACAAATAAAAACTGATACCGAATTGCCGAACGAAAATCTCCGGATCTTTCAAATTTTAAAATACTTTCAGGAAAATTGATCTCATGAATATTTTCATGCAATTCTTCATCTTTAATATCCACTTTTCTGTTTTTCTTACCAAATAAGAAATTTCCATCTTTCCCCATTAGATATTTAATGATAAAATAAAGCAGAAAACCAACCAGAACGATCGCAAACAGGCGAACCAAAATACCTGTAATATTCCCTGATTTTGTGAAAACAGTTTCTCCGAAAATGCTTTCCATAATTCTCATGATCTTCTCCATCAGTTTTTCCCAGAAAGACATTCTCGGCTTTACAGTGGTGTAATCGAAATCTTTCCCTTTGTATCGGGAAGGAATATTTTCTTTAAATTTTTTCGGAAAAACCGTATTTTCCGTAACAGGACTTTTTGCCAAAACCGAGTCTGCACGATACATATTTTTGTAATGTCCCGTGTCTATTGAATCTACATACACTTCTTCGATCGGCGGCGGCGGATCGTTTTCTGTCTGTGCATAGATAAATCCAGCAGAGAAAAAAGCCAGTAAAAAAAGAAAAATTTTATTCATTAATACCAATGGTTTCTATTTCTGCCAACTCCATTTTCTGGTGAAGATCTGTCCTGCTATCGTAGTACATCAGCCCGGAATTGATGTAAAGAACATTCATCAATAAAGTGGAAACCAATGAAGAAACTCCGTACAGGAAAAAGATTAATATTCCGAAACTTCCGCCCAAAGGATTTTGTTCAAATTGTGCATCCGGCGTTGTGGTCGTCAATGTTGTAAAATATAAAATCATTGGAACCGCAGAAAAAATTCCGCTGACGATGTAGAAAAGGATTCCCATGATAAGGGTTGATCCCCAATATTTCCAATAAGGTGAGTTTTCTCTTCCGTTGGGATAAGAAAACTGTGACCTGATCGCGTAACTCAAACTTTCGAAAAAGCCCCTATTTCCGTTGAAATAATCGTAACAAAGAAAAGTGACAACATTAAATAAAGTAGGTGCGACAAATAGCACCAAAACAATACCGATAAAAATAATGATCAGAAAGTACGAAAATCCAAAAAGAATTGTGGCAACCGGCATTACAAGGAAAGTAAGTCCGAAATAAGCCGTTAAAACTTTTCTGCCGTTTGTTTTAAAATCGCTTAAAATATCATCTGTTTTGATCTCTTTATTTCCTTCCGCAACCCTTCTCATGTAAAATACCGGGAAAAGAAAATTAATGGTCATTAAAGCCGTTGAAAGAATAAACAGCAAAATTCCGGAAATAATAAATATTCCTAGATTATCTGTAAGCAATTGTTCAAAATAATAGCTCTGTCCACCGATATTCGATCCGAAAAGCGCTCCAAAAAACTCTCTGAAACCGAAGACGATTACAACGACCATTAAGATCAGTAATAATCCGTTCAGCAGGATAAAATTCTTGAAATAATTTTTTCCGTATAACTTGAAAAAAGCGAAACTATCACTTATAAAAGTTCCAAAATCTCTCTTTTTATAAAATTGCATCATTGATTTGGTTATTAATTTTTTTATTAACAATAGAAGGATACACAAAATAATAAAATCCGATAACAGCCAGTGATCCGAAAATGATGATTAAGTTCAGAAACAAAGGCATTTTCAAAGCGTGTCTTGTGACATATCCTTCAATAATTCCTGCACAGATCGTGAATGGAACCGTGCTTAAAAATATTTTAAATGAATCTCTAAATCCATTTTTAAAAGAATTAAACCTGGAAAAAGTTTTTGGGAATAAAATAGATGCTCCCAAAATCAATCCGCACATCGCTTCCACCACCATGGAGAAAATTTCAAAAACACCATGAAGCCAGATCCCTCTTGCGCTGTCCTTTAAAGCTCCATAATCATAGAAAAAATACTGGAATGAACCCAGCATGACACTATTGGACAATAAAGCGTACAACGTTCCAACTCCTCCTGCAATGCCATAAATATACAGTTTTGCACCAACCCCGATGTTATTAAAAATGATTCCGATGGTACTTCCCCATGTGGAACCGCTCTGATAAATTCCTACAGCGTTTCCTTTTTTGATGTTTTCTATGGTTTGGTTGACGTAACCTTCACCCAGAATAATATTGGCAAAATCTTTATCATAAATCGCCGAAAGCACACCAATCAACGTAAACAAAGTGAAAAACAGAAAAGCATACAGCAAATATCTTCTGTACTGATAGACCAGCAAAGGAACTTCTGTTTTGAAGAAATACAGGAATCTGTTTTCCTCAACTCTTTTCGTTTTATAAATTTTTTGAAAAATCTGCGAAGACAAATGATTCAGATACACGGTAGTATTACTTTTCGGGTAATAGGTCTGTGCAAAGGAAAGATCATTAACGAGGTTAATATACAACGAAGACAGGTCATCAGGATTTTTTTTAATTTTCCCTTGAATAACCTGTTCGATTCCCAACCATTTTTCTTTATTTTGTTTAATGAAATAAACCTCTCTCATATTGTAAGGCTAAAATAATAAAAATTATGTCTCAAATTGCGATCAATACCTCACAAAATGTAAATATTAATTTCAACATTGCTAGTGTTGGAGACAGGATGATTGCTTTTATTCTGGATCTTCTTATTAAAGTGGCTTATGGCGTCGTTGTGATGTACCTTTTTTTTAATGTTTTCGATTTGGGGTATCTCTTAAATGGTCTTGAT
>CBFGVN010000063.1:0-13142 GCA_965651845.1 uncultured Chryseobacterium sp.
TGTAATCCTCTATCATAAATCCTAAAAGATTAATACCTTCATTGGAGTAATAAAACTTTTCACCCGGCTTGGCTATGAGATTGACTTTATTACCATACAATTGCCTTAGAACTGGCAACCCGGAACTATGGCTTAAGAGCATTCTGGGCGTGATCAGATTGAAAGATTCAGGATCGTTTGCCAGGTCTTTCCATTTCGCATACTCTCCGATTGGTTTTTTCAGGTATTTGTAAATAGGCTGATCGAGACTAAATATTCCTTTGTCTACAAGGCGCATAAAAATGTAAGCACTTACAGGCTTAGTTAGTGAGGCTGCGTACATCACTGTACTGTCATTCAATTTCTTTTTGTTTTCAATATCCTTATAACCGAAGCTTGATGAATAGATTACCTTATTATGGTTGACAATGGCAACCTGCAGGCCGGCAATCTTAGCGCTATCGACCAAACGTGATAACCGCTGTTGCAGAATTTGGGCATCGATTGCTTTTCCATCAAGATGTCTGATCTTGATATTTTTTTGAGCAATTAAAGGTAGTATCCAGATCAAGAATAAAAGAGTGAAGAGTTTTTTCATGAGGAAAATATTTGTGACAAATTTAGCGGCAAATCACAATAACTTACTATGACTCTTTCACGACATTTTCACGACATTTGGCTCTGGAAAGGACTTTCAAGGAGTCTGTTTCAAAAATTGATAAGTCAAGGGATAAAAACTGTCTTTATTATTGATGCTTCTAACGATATTGATTACACACATGACGAAAGCATAAAAATAGATAATCAGCACCAGCGGAAATCCAACGGAAAAAACAAAGATCATTAATATTACCGCCGGTATCAGAAGAAGTGACATTGTGATCTGAAAATTAATGACCGACTTCCCTTCAAGATCGTAAGCTCGGGATTCATCTTTTTTAAAAAACCAAAGAAGTCCTGGAAGAATAACGTTGAAAAAAGGAAAAAAAAGCCCGATGAGCGCTAACAGGTGAAAAGTTGGTTTTACTTTATCCAGATTTTCAATTTCCGTGGATTCTGTCAACTGTTCATTGATCGTGAGTTTTTCAGTGTCAATTTCTAGTGTCTCCGCAAGCATCTTCAACGTTGCGGGATGTGCATCAACCTTTCCGCTTTCGATGCGTTGTATCGTTCTTACACTCACCCCTGAAACATCAGCAAGCTGCTGCTGGCTTAGTCCTTTCTTACGTCTGTAATCTGCTAATTTTGAAATCATGGTTTCACAAAAATAGTAAATTATTACGGATCGTTAAATATTGGCGGGAGGCAATCTCTTTTCTGAATTCAGGATCCAAAATTCATGAAATGAGATTCTAAAATATAAAAGATATCTGGTTTTATGTATACGAAAGTTACAAAAAAGTAAGATTTAACTGTTTTCTATATCAAACCCAAATCAAAAAAGTATCCCACAAATTGTGGGATACAAAAAAAAATATACATAATATTCAGACCTATGTATTTCATTAATAAGATTTTTACATGAATTTCTTCCGTTAAAAAAAGCCAATGTATAATTTCAAAATACTTTCTTCCAAAAACTTAATAATCCGTTACAGGCAGAATCTACCAATTCGAAACTTCTGGGTATTTCGTCCCATTTGCTCCAATAGGTTACCAGCCGGGTTCCTACAGGAGTCGTATGCAATTGTTCTTTTACATAATTCGAATACTCATCATATAGATTTCTATGCGGAATCACGGCGTCATCAATTGGAAAAGAGGTATCTATATTTTCAAAAAAAGAATTAAAAAAATAGAATGCTTCATAATCTGCAAATGAAACCTCATTGATATTGGAATTGATGAATTCTACATTAATAATATTATTCTTTTCTGCAATTTTCTTTGATACTCTTGTGAGGGAAGCCCTTTGCTCCACTCCGTAAAAAAAACCATTGGTAGAAACCGCTCCAACCAGACAAAACTTTCCTGCCCCTGCTCCAATGTCAAGAACTTTTCTACCAGGTTTTTCTGCCAGATATTCAGCAGCTTTTTTGGCTATTGCAACGGGCGTCCAGTGCCTTTCTGCCACTACCTTTACATGAGGAGGATAGATCTGGTCAAAAACAGAATCCTTAACATCCATATTCTGTCTGAGTTGTTTAAAAATCATTTTTATAAATGTAGATCGTCTTGATGCATTAAAAGATTTATTGACCTCGGCAATGGATCTTTCTAAATAAGCATTCTTTTAATTATTTTCTTATAAATGGGGTGCTAACAACTACCGCTTTAGCAGGTTTGTTTCTAATTGCTATAAAAATTTCGTTTCCCGCCAAAGAGTTTTCAACAGAAACATACCCCATCCCTATTCCTTTTTTAAGTGTGGGAGATAATGTTCCTGAGGTAACTGTACCAATAATCTGCTGATGACTATCCCAAATTTCATAACCATGACGGGGAATACCTTTGTCTTCCATTTCAAAACCAACCAGCTTTTTAGTAACCCCTTTATTTTTTTGAATAGCTAAAAAACCACTATAAACGAAATCTTTAGTAAATTTTGTGATCCATCCCAGACCTGCTTCCAGAGGTGATGTAGAATCATTAATATCATTTCCGTAAAGACAGTATCCCATTTCCAGTCGTAATGTGTCTCTTGCGCCCAGCCCGATCGGTTCGATACCTTCATGTTCTCCGGCATTAAATATGGCTTCCCACAAATGTGCGGCATATCTGTTTTCCACATAGATTTCAAAGCCTATTTCTCCCGTATATCCTGTAGCTGAGATCAAAGCATTCGGAATGTGTCCAAATTCACCGATGGTGAATGTATAAGCTTTCATTTCTTTTAAATTAACGTCTGTCAATTTCTGTAAAACTTCTGCGGATTTAGGTCCTTGAACGGCTAATAAAGAAACTGAATCGGAGATATTGATCACTTCCGCTCCAAATAAATTATAGCATCTAATCCAGTCCAGAACCTTCTCTATGTTGGAAGCATTCACAACAAGCAGATAATCATTTTTGCTTATGTTATATACCAGCAGATCATCAATAATTCCCCCGGTATCATTAGGCATACAGCTGTACTGTACCTTTCCGGGATAAAGTTTCGACGCATCATTTGTAGTTATTTTCTGGATGAGCTCCAGAGAACCCTCTCCTTGTATTGAGATCTCTCCCATATGCGAAACGTCGAAGACGCCAATACCATTCCGTACCACTTCATGCTCATGAATAACTCCTTTATAGTGAATAGGCATTTCATATCCGGCATACTCCACCATTTTTGCGCCAAGAATATGATGTATTGCATTAAAAGCCGTCTTCTTGATTTTAGTAATAGCTTCCATGTTATAAGCCTATTACGGATGCATATGAATCGGAAGTTAATAACCTTTCTGCTTCAAGAAGATTGTCAACTTTCACTTTGACCATCCAGCCGTCTCCATAGGGATCAGAATTCACCAGCTCCGGATTTGCTTCTAATTTTGCATTGATCTCCAATATTTCCCCCGCAACCGGCAGAAAAAGATCGGATACCGTTTTCACGGCCTCTACAGTTCCGAATACTTCATGCTGCTTTAAATTTTCTCCTAGGGTTTCAATTTCAACGTATACTATATCTCCTAATTCATGCTGAGCAAAATCCGTAATTCCGATATAAGCAATATTATTTTCCATCCTAACCCATTCGTGATCTTCTGTATACAGGAGATTTTCAGGAATTTTCATTTTAATTGTTATTTATGTATTAATCTCATTCGTCTATTTCATAAAAGGTTTTTGCCAATGAGGAAAGACTTAAAGAGATGACAAAAATAGGCGCTTTATAAGAAAGAATAAATGATGTATCTCTTCTATAAATTTGACTTAAATCAAATTTACAAAAGCTTAAAAATACGTAAATTAGTAACCCATGATTTCAAAATTTATTTTTAATAATCAGTATCTTTTTGATGAGCTCCCCGACTGCGACAAGGAGCTGCTTCGGGAGGTGATGCAAGCTAAAAATTACCGTAAAAATGAAGCAATCTTTACCGAAAGAACCATCCCCAATGGAATTTTTTACTTAAAAAGCGGTAAAGTAAAAAAATATAAGGTTGATAATGACGGAAGAGAGCAGATTATATACATCTATGATGCAGGAGAATTTTTCGGGTATTCAGCGATATTAAGTGATGATACCTACGGCGATACCACTCAGGCCATAGAAAACTCTGCTATTGCTTTTATTTCAAAAAAAGATTTTTTACGTGTTCTTGATCGGTCTGTTGTGTTTTCAAGGTTGCTTTTAAAAAGTTTAAGTCATGAATTCAGTGTGATGGCTAATCTGATGACGGTCTTATCACAACGAACTGTAAGAGAACGTGTAGCGCTTAGTTTACTGATCTTGCATAAAAAATATACATCCAATGCAATGGAAGACAAAGTGTATATTACCTTATCAAGAGCAAATCTAGCCAGCATGGTCGGTACGGCCAACGAAACTTTAGCCCGTATACTTCATGACTTCAGAGAAGACCGGCTTATCGCTATGGAAGGTAGAAAAATACAGATAATGGATGTAGAAAAATTAAGCCGTATCGCAAATTTATAAATCAAATGCACCTTTCTGTATTGATTATGCATCTATCATTTTCTCACTTAAAAAAAATTATTCATGTTCAGGCATAGAGGGATAGGGCGCACATATTCCCACAATCTAAAACTGGCTTCTATCTTATCCTGTGTTGCGGGACTGGTAAATATTACAGGAGTTCTTGCTGTAAGCACACTTACAACCAATGTAACAGGGCATTTCGCCTACTTCTCGGAGCAGCTTTTTTTGAGGAACTTTAAAATGGCTTCCATCTATCTGCTATATATTTTATTCTTTTTGTCCGGAGCATTTGTTTCGGGGCTTATTATGGAATGGGCTTCAAGGCACAGATCCCATACTTCCTATATTATTCCTTTGTCTTTGGAAATGATGATCATGCTTCTTACAAGCTTCTCCTCAGAAATACTCCCCAATACGCCTTCTGTTCCCATAATTATTTCTTCAGCACTGCTTTTTGCTATGGGACTGCAAAATGCCCTGGTGACACGTGTATCTCAATCTGTGGTACGAACTACGCATCTCACCGGATTGTTTACAGATCTGGGAATAGAATTGTCGCAGTTTTTTTTCCTCCATCAAAAAGAAAAGAAAATACAATTGAACCGCAATATTTTTCTAAAACTGATGATAATCAGCTTTTTCTTTCTAGGTGGAATCCTCGGATCACTTCTTTACCTGTATTTTCAGTTGAAAACCCTTCTTTTTCCTCTCGCATTATTATTGTTTGCCCTTTGGTATGATACATTATTATTCAAGTAATACAGGATTAAAAGAAAGACCCGGGAAGGTTAATCAATACGTTACCTTATCTTTTAGTTTTAAATTTTCAAAGCCTGAATATAAAATTTTTTTAAATTGTTTAAGAGTTTGATTATTAGATTATAAATATATAAAAGTTTCCAAGATACCACAAATAAAGCCACCGAATTTGGTGGCTTTTCTTTTAGTTATGAGCAGTCTCTAAATTATATATATCTCCGCTCTCTTTTGTACACTGTACAAATATTTGTTTAGGAATGCTGTCTTTCAAACTGATTTGGGTAGTTTGGTTACAATTTTCATTGTTGTATTTAAAAATCAATTCCTTGTTATAAATGCTATTAGGTACTGCAGAAGCAGAGCCTAAATTATAAAAACCTAGCAACTTATTGTGAGAATTATAAATATACACTTGCCCGTTTCCTCTCTTGGAATCCTCGTAAATACCTGTATAATGAACAGAGTTTAAAATTTTTAAAGTGTCTTTTTTAGAGGTAATAATATTCCCTAAATATTTGACTACTTGTTCATCAATATCTTTTCCTTTTTTTATGAATCCAAAATATTGATTAGTAGTATTTTGTTCTAAGACTAATAATCTACAACGTTCATAGTAGTCTAACTTTGTTTCTGTAATTTTATTTTTATTATTTTTCTGTAAATCTGATTTATTACAGCTTGATAATGAAATTATAATTAAACTTAAAAAAAATCTTTTCATATTTTTAATAATCTGGGGGGTTAGGTTTTTTAGATTCTTGTTGCATTTGTAAAACACTTTATTGATCACCTACAGTCCCACCACCATTATATGCTTCTAATTAAAATTTTCATTATAATGCGTAATAGACAGATTCTTTAATATTTCCGCACTTTGCTCCGGCGTAATATCTCGCTGTGGTTCAGCTAACATTTCGTAGCCGACCATAAATTTTTTCACTTCTGCACTTCTCAACAAAGGCGGATAAAAATGCATATGAAAATGCCATTCGGGGTGAGATTTTCCGTCAGTTGGGGATTGATGAATTCCTGCTGAATAAGGAAACGAAATTTCAAAAAGATTGTTGTATTTTGTAGTTAAATCTTTTATAATTGATGCCAAAGACAATTTTTCAGTTTCGGAAAACTGAAGCAGGTTTTCGATTTTTCGTTTGCTGACAATCATTGTTTCATATGGCCAGATCGCCCAAAAAGGAACAACAACTACAAAATCCTCATTTTCTAAAATGATCCTTTCTCCAATTTCCAGCTCTTTTTTCACATAATCTTCGAGAAGAGAATTTCCTTTCTTTTCAAAATATTTTTTAAGATTTTCCTGCGTTCTCAAAACATGGGAAGGTACCGAAGACTGCGCCCAGATTTGGCCATGCGGATGCGGATTGCTGCATCCCATCACCTGGCCTTTATTCTCAAAAATCTGAACGTGGTTGATATAATCCAGACTGCCCAATTCTTCATATTGTTTTTGCCAGACATCAACAACTCTTTTAATGTCATTAACTTCCATTTCAGGCAAAGTGAGACTATGATTTTCCGAAAAACAAATGACACGATTGATGCCTCGCTCAGGTTTTAATAAAAAGAAATCTGAAGATTCATCAGCATAATCAACATCATCTTTCATCAGAGAACCGAAATCATTATCAAAAACATAAACGCCTTTATAGTCAGGATTTTTTTCTCCATTGACACGACTATTTCCGGAACACAAATAACAGTCCGGGTCGTGAGACGGAAGTTGCTCCTCCGATTTTTTTTCGGTTTGCCCTTGCCAAGGCCGGTTCGCTCTTTGCGGCGACACCAGGATCCACTCATCCAAAAGCGGATTATATCTTCTGTGAGGATGCTTTTTTTGATTAAATGACGAATTCATTTCTCTTGTATTCATTAATTCCGTCTGATATTTTCACACGATATACTTTCATTTCGATGTCAAACTTTTCTTTATATTTTTTGCTGATGCTTTCAATCACTTTATCCACATTTTCATCTTTGATAAGGTTGATACTGCATCCGCCAAAACCACCGCCCATAATTCTTGCCCCCAAAACTCCATTTTCTTTTAATGTTTGTTCAACTAAAAAATCGAGTTCTTCACAACTTACCTCAAACTCAGTCGAAAGCCCGGAATGTGTTTCTGCTAAAAGCTTGCCCAGATATTCTGCGTCACCTTCTGATAAAGCTTTGGCTGCCTTTTCTACCCTTCCGATTTCCTTGAGAAGGTACAGACATCTTTTGTAAGGAATCTCTCCCATTTCCGCTCTCGCTTCATCTAACATTTCAAAACTA
Source organism: uncultured Chryseobacterium sp. (assembly GCA_965651845.1). Taxonomy (GTDB): domain Bacteria; phylum Bacteroidota; class Bacteroidia; order Flavobacteriales; family Weeksellaceae; genus Chryseobacterium. The sequence continues at coordinate 7,616 of CBFGVN010000063.1, forward strand.
AAATCTCTGAATTTTTCTGTTTCAGGAAATTTTTTCCACAACACTTTTTTCCCGTTATCGACATCATTTCTCCTGTCGTTGTAACCGGAAGTAAGGTGTGTATGCTTCACACAACTATCAAAAAGAACCAAACTGTAGCCATCAATATTGGCATCAAAATACTGATGTTCCAGGGAATTACAATCGAGCATTATCACCTTATGTTCTTTCCCGAAAACGGAAGAAAACTGGTCCATAATTCCGCATTTTACCCCTACAAAAGTATGTTCGGATTTCTGACCAATTACTGCCAAATCTTTTTTAGTTAAATTTAAATTGAAAATTTCATTCAGAATGAAAGCAAATCCACATTCCAGCGCCGCTGAGGAAGATAATCCTGAACCCATCGGAATTGTACTGCTGAAAGTAATCTGTAAACCTCCTACTTCTTTTCCTGATTCCTGAATGACATTGAAAACGCCCAATAAATAATTGACCCAGGTTTGAGAAACCGGAGATTGCTTTTCATTGACATTAAAGCTGAAAGAATCATTAAAATCTTTTGCAAAAAAAGTACAGGTTTCGGAATTGTCTATTTTTTTTACGGCAAAACAGATGTGCTTATCGATAGCAGCCGGAAGTACAAAACCGTCACTGTAATCTACGTGTTCACCAATGATATTGATTCTTCCCGGAGCGAGAAAAATCCTCTCGGGTTCTGACTGAAAAAATGACCGAAATGCTTCTTTCGTATAATTGATTAAATTTTCCTGCATATATAGCTGCAATTTATGTATTTTTTTTGTTTTGGCTAAAGCCAATTTAACTATTGATTCCAAAAAAACGGGCTAAAGCCCGTTTCTATTGATTCTTCGGCGATGTTTAAATTAAGTTAAAACCGCCTGATAAAATTAAATTAAAAAATCAACAATTTATTTTCTTTTAATGACTTTTTTCACAGCTTCCACGATGGCTTCAGCATTAAGACCATACTTTTCCATCAGCTGATCAGGCGTTCCGCTTTCTCCGAAACTGTCGTTTACAGCAACATATTCCTGAGGTGCAAGATGTTCTGTAATCAAAAGCTGTGCCACGCTGTCGCCCAATCCGCCTAGTCGATTATGTTCTTCTGCAGTAACTACACAACCCGTTTTTTTAACGGAATTCAGAATCGCTTCCGTATCTAAAGGCTTAATGGTGTGAATATTAATAATTTCCGCATCGATTCCCTGTTCTTCAAGAATTTCTCCGGCTTTAATAGCCTCCCAAACCAAGTGCCCGGTTGCAACAATCGTTACATCTTTTCCTTCGTTTACCATCCATGCTTTTCCGATTTCAAATTTTTGATTTTCATCCGTAAAAACAGGAATCACCGGTCTTCCGAATCTTAAATAAACCGGACCCTCGTAATCTGCAATTGCAATGGTTGCGGCTTTGGTTTGATTATAGTCGCAGGTATTGATGACCGTCATGCCCGGAAGCATTTTCATCAAACCGATATCTTCCAGAATTTGATGGGTTGCACCATCTTCTCCTAATGTCAGACCGGCGTGTGAGGCACAAATTTTCACATTCTTACCAGAATAAGCAACCGACTGGCGAATCTGGTCGTAAACCCTGCCAGTAGAAAAATTAGCGAAAGTCCCTGTAAACGGAATTTTGCCTTCCGTTGCCAGACCCGCGGCAATCCCAATCATATTGGCTTCTGCAATTCCAATCTGGAAAAAACGTTCCGGTGCTTTTTCGATGAATTTTTCAAATTTTAAAGAACCAATAAGATCTGCACAAAGTCCGACAACATCTGGGTTTTTATCTGCCAATTCTGCCATTCCTGCTCCGAAGCCGCTTCGGGTATCTTTTTTTTCTGTATATGTATATTTTTTCATTGGATTAATTTTTAATTTCCATAGGTTTCACCTACGGGTATTGATATTGAACCCTTCGGGTTCATTTTCGTACTAATAATCTCCCAAAGTTTCTTCCAATTGGCTCAATGCTTTTGCCAATTGCTCATCGTTAGGTGCTTTTCCATGCCATGCGTGGCTTCCCATCATATAATCAACACCGTAGCCCATTTCTGTTTTTAATAAAATACAGATCGGCTGGCCTTTTCCTGTCAATGATTTGGCTTCGTCCAGAGTTTTAAGAATCTCTTCCATATCATTTCCGTTTTCCACTTCAAGAACTTTCCAGTCAAAAGCTTCGAATTTGGTTTTAAGATTTCCCAGAGAAAGTACTTTAGATGTTGGTCCGTCGATCTGCTGGCCGTTATAATCTACGGTTGCAATGAGATTGTCAACCTTGTTGTGGGAGGCATACATAATCGCTTCCCAGTTCTGTCCTTCCTGCAATTCGCCATCGCCGTGAAGACTGAAAACAAGATTTTCGTCTTTATCTAATTTTTTACCTATTGCGTGGCCAATTGCCACAGACATACCCTGTCCCAAAGAACCTGAAGCAACGCGAACTCCCGGAAGATGCTCGTGTGTAGTCGGGTGTCCCTGCAATCTGGAATTCAGCTTTCTAAAAGTTGCCAGCTCAGATTTGTCGAAATATCCTGCATGTGCTAAAACACTATAAAAAACCGGAGAAATATGACCGTTGGAAAGATAAAAAACATCTTCACCTTTTCCTTTCATATCGAATCCTTCTTTTCTTTTCATCGCATCAAAGTAAAGAGCAACGAAAAAATCTGTACATCCAAGAGAACCGCCCGGATGCCCTGATTGACAGGCGTGAACCATTCTTACAATATCTCTTCTGACCTGAGAAGCGATATTTTTGAGTTTTGAAATATCGTGCATAAATATTTATTGCATTTTTTGTGAATCTTTAACAAACTGCTCCAGACCGCTCGTCGTTAACGGATGGTTGAGTAAAGACAAAATCGGTGGCAATGGGCAGGTAACAACATCCGCACCTATTTTTGCACAGTTGATAATGTGCATGGCATGACGAACAGAAGCTGCCAAAATCTCTGTTTCGAAACCATAATTATCGAAAATTGTTCTGATTTCTTCGATTAAATTAAGACCATCTGTGGAAACATCATCCAGTCTTCCTAAGAAAGGAGAAACGTAAGTTGCTCCCGCTTTTGCTGCTAAAAGAGCCTGTCCTGCCGAGAAAATCAAAGTACAATTGGTTCTGATACCTTTTTGAGAAAAATATTTGATAGCTTTGATTCCGTCTTTGATGATGGGAACTTTTACCACAATATTCGGATGAATAGCGGCCAGCTCCTCACCTTCTTTTATCATTTCTTCGTAAGTTGTAGAAAGAACTTCTGCTGAAATGTCTCCATCTACAATTTCGCAAATGTCTTTATAATGTTGCAGAATAGCTTCTTTTCCGCTGATTCCTTCTTTGGCCATCAACGATGGATTGGTCGTAACGCCATCGAGAATTCCCAAGTCCTGAGCTTCTCTTATCTGGTTCAGATTGGCTGTGTCAATAAAAAATTTCATATGAATAAAGTTAGATTATATAAGTGTTAAATTTACACTTAATTTATTAAGCCAACAAGTTTTCTTCTCATTAAAAGATACTTTTATTTTTAAAAAATTTGTTGTTGAATGAGAAAACCGATTCTTCTAATTATGGTGTCCCATATTAAGCTTGATTTTCTTTAAATCTTCAAGATTGTGAACAGGTTTTTCAATATCAGACGGGATCGGTAATTTTGAAAATGTCTGGAAATACAGTAAACAAGCATCTTTCCACCAAACGGCATCCTTTGCCTGAATTTTAAGCTTATCCTGAACATTTGAAAAACGCTGTTCATCAATATAAGGCTGCATTCTGTCCCAGGTTTTCTGATAATCTCTCACTTCCTGAACACCTGCATCATATTTGTAGCACAATTCATCCCAAAGCGTTTTACCGTCTTTCATTTTATAATCCCACGGAACATGATGAAACCACAGAATCAGGTTTTCAGGTGTCGTTTTTATGTTTCCATAGATTTCATTAAGCGGCGGAAAATATTGCGAAACAGCATTGCTTCCGGTTTTTGTTCTGTCAAATCCGATTCCTTCTGCATTAGCCTGATGATAATATACCGGCGACCAATCAGGTCTTCCTCCTTTGTAATCGCCCCAAGGTTCCGGACCGTAATGATGCCCTCCTGCGAAAATGTGGTGTAGACCAAGCGGCATCATATAATCTACGGCAGTTTCCCGTGAAGTAAGCATTATTTCTTTTACCGGATTCAGGAATTTTTCGTTGTCGGTAAAAGTCATTTTAATCCATTCATCTGCAATCTGTTCCGAGGATAAATCATGGTTCCAGGCCAAACGTCCGAAAGCATACCAATTGGCTTGTGCAAAGTGATGTCCCGTCCAGTTTTTATCTTCTCCGATATTGGCAACCGCAGAAATCGCTGTTAGTTTTGCTGGTCTTAAAGTTCCGTCTGTAATCTTTGCTATCGTAGAACCTTTTCCGTCCGAAAAAGTATCGCTGTCTAAAGTTTCCTTGAATAAAGTAGCCAGAAAAACCAAATGATTAGCCTGTCCTAAGTATTCTTGAGTGATTTGAAACTCGACCATTTCCGAAGTTTTTCTCAATGCTCCGAAAAGCGGGTTGAATGCTTCTCTCGGCTGAAAATCTATCGGTCCGTTTTTAATCTGAATAATCACATTATCTCTAAATTTTCCGTCTAATGGAACAAATTCCAGATGAGCCTGTTTTGCACGATCATCTTTGCTCGGGCTGTACACAAAAGCCCTCCACATCACGATTCCGCCATAAGGTTTCAGAACATCTGCCATCATATTGGCGCCGTCTGCATGGGTTCTTCCGTAATCCTGCGGCCCGGGCTGCCCTTCGGAATTGGCCTTCACCAAAAATCCTCCGAAATCAGGAATCAATTTATAAATTTCCGCGGCTTTATCTTTCCACCATTTTTGAACATCCTGATTCAACGGATCTGAATTCTGTAATCCTCCCAAAACTTTTGGTGAAGAAAAGTTGACAGACAGATAAACTTTGATCCCATAAGGTCTGAAAATATCCGCTAAAACTTTAATTTTTTTAAGATAATCTTCACGAAGCATATTGGGTGAAGCGTTTACATTATTAAGAACCGCTGCATTGATTCCGATGGAGGCATTTGCTCTTGCATATTCTTCATATCTAGGCGAAATTTTATTCGGTAAATCTTCCCATTTCCAAAGCGAATGACCGGCATAACCACGCTCAATCGTTCCGTCGAGATTGTCCCAATGATTGAGAATTCTTACATCGTATGAAGGTTTTTCTTCCAGTTTAAGGTTAGAAAAGTTGGCTTTCTGCTGTTGCAGATTCAACAGATGATAACTTCCGTACAATAATCCTAAATCTGTTCTTGCCAAAACGGTGATTTTTTTCGGAGTAGAGACGATTTTGTATCCGTCTTTAAAATTATCCGGAAATCTATCAATCTTCAAGTCAACAGCTTGTCCACTCCAATGTTGATTCAATTCCTTTTTGGCTATTTCAATGGTAGGACTTTTACTGTTTGAATTCACAATATTTCTTGGCGGAACAGCATGCTCCGGAAGCAGGCTCTGAT
>CBFGVN010000064.1:0-12916 GCA_965651845.1 uncultured Chryseobacterium sp.
ATACGGACGACAGAGATTCTGTGATTCATGCGAAAAGAAGCAGAACTTTCCTTGCAGATTAAAAATATTAATATAAACACAAATTATGGAAGTACTTAATAAAAGAGAACGATCAAAAGCCTTTTCATTATTCATATTATTTTTCATTATCACGGTGGCTGTTTTGGTGACTGCTATCTTGTTTAATGCCTATTTTCCTTTTAAAGAAAACAGTTTGCTGAAATCTGAGAATGAAAAAATGAAGAAGGAGATGGATATTCAGGATAAATTTTCTTTTCAGCTGGAGAAAGTAAAAGCAGCCACCGATTCCATCGGAGTTGTCGGTCAGAATGACTTTTTTAATGAAAAACTCGCTTTATCCATCCTTGCGGACATGTATAAACAGCTGCCCAAAGATACCCTGAAAAATAAGGTTTTGTACAACAATGCGATTATCGGATATAAAGATTTGATCGATGCGAAAAAACAGGTGAAACAATTGTCTGGAAATCAGATTACAATGGATAGCATAAATACGATCAATAAAACATTGAAGAGCGAATATGACAAAATGAAAACCGATCTTGAAGTTTGCAGACAGCTTTATCAGGCTCAATAAAATGTTGATATGAAAAAAATTAGGTTAATTTTCCTTTCTCTGTTATTTTCTCTCTCTTTTTCTAAGGCTCAAAGTGTTCCGCCAGGTTCCGACTTCGTTAGTTTCGATTGTGGAATTCAGCAGGATAAAGAAAGGCTGGGTAAAAAGTTTTTTGCAAGTACCCCCGCAATTTTCCTGAGGGTAAATAATGATGAATTTACTTACGGAACTTTACAGCTGGGAAAAAGAAAAAAGCAAATTTTTATGTATTTGCAGATCATGGCAGATAATGTTTGCATTAAAAAGGATAGAAATGTAGACATATATTTTGAGTCGGGAGAGATCATCAGCCTTCAAAATGAATATCCCTTGAATTGTGACGGATTTTTTGTCAGACAACTGAAAAAGAACGAATTGGAAAAGCTGAAGAACAACAAAATCACTTTGATTAAAATCTATACCTACAATAAGGATTACGAATTTTATATGAGTGATGTTGATAATCATACCATTGAAAATCAAATCGATTGTTTGTCTTCTTACGAGATAAAAAAATCCGATGAGGTGAAAATTAACAAACGGAAAACACCATGAGCCCGCTTCCGGAACTTAATCTCAATTTAGGAATTTCCAAAAATCATCATGAGGTTTCCCATACAAAAGGAGAAGGGGAAATTATTGTCCGCACAGATTCGGTGTTGAAAAAACACACGATCAGAATGGTTATTTCGGATCAGGAAGCAGGGAAAGTTCATCTGAAAGTTGGAGAGAAGAGGGTTGAAATACCTACGTATAAGATGACCGTTACCGATGATAAAACCAATGAAACAGAAGTGTATCAGGTAACAAGAGACACTCTAAGATTTGTAAAATCATCAATACGGAAAAATATTTTCTCGTTTTTAGGTTTTAAAAAATTTGATAAAACTTCTTTTCTGTATGAAAATATCACTTTTGAACCTAAAGTGGAGACCATTGAAAAGTTCAGTTTGGCAAGATATAGAAAATTGTCAGAAGAAAGTTTGGTGTATAATTTATCCGGAAATAATCAGAATATTATGTTGTATGCCGGAAATGTGAATGATTTTAAAGAGATGGAAAGTGTTTCTCAATATTTCATTGTTGTTGATCAGAATGAGGGAAAAAGTTTTATTGGAGATATTGCTTACAGAGAAAAATTTTTAAAGCTTACTCCTCATGTTGAATTACTTATTGTTAAAAGGAAAAAAATTCCGAAGAATTTCGAATTTGATGAAAAAGGTAAAATATCAAAACTGATTTATTTATAAATATTTTGTAAAACCAAATAAGAAAAAGACACAAATATGAAAGGAATGTATTATAAGATACCGATTGATTTCGAATTGGTTACGCATAAAAAAGATGCCGAAAAAATCTCGATCGACAATTCTATTGCGCAGCAGATATTTCTCATTGCGACAACGTCTTTGGGCGAATGCAAGTTTGATGAGTCCTTCGGATCCGAAATCTGGGAAATGGATTTTGATCTTCTAAAGAGTGATAATATGATAAGAGAATTTATCACAAATGCTTTACACAAAGCAATTTCAATGCATGAAAAAAGGCTTCAGTTAAGTGATGTAGAAGTACGGGTTCAGGATCAAAGTATTGGATCAGAGAAAAAGAGAATGAAAAAACGTATCAATATTATAGTGAAAGGCCTGGTTTTGGAAACCAACCGTCCTTTTTTATTTCAAAATTCATTTTTCGTAGGACCGTTATCGTATTAAAATGTTGAATCAGGAACGAATAAAAGACAGAATATTAAGGCGTGCAGCCAGACTTTGGGGCTACAATGAGCTTGAAGCGGAAACCTCATTCGACCCGATTGTAAGTTTACTGCTGTCGTCCGTAGCTTCCGAATTGGAAAAGTTAGGTTTTGAACTTGAAAATTCGAGGTCGAGAATTATTGAGCGCGTACTGGAAGTGATGTTTCCGGAAGAAGTTTCGGGAGTTATGCCTGCAAGGACACTGATTCAGGTAAATCCATTGGAAAATAATGAAAGAATTTCCTTATACAGCCATTTTAAAACAACGAAAAGAATTCACAATGTTTATAATCCTGCTGAAAATCTTACCAAAGATGTATACTTTACCCCGACGCTGGAGGTGGCTCTCACAACGGCAAAGGCGGAGTATATCGCCTACGGAAATGTTCTGAACCATGTGGAAAGCTTCTTTTTCAGTGAAACTGTTGCGAGAAGTGAAGTCCATATGCCGTCCGGTGAATTGTGGCTGGGTCTGAAATGCCCGAACAAAGAGGATTTAAACAATCTGATGTTATATATCGATGTCAATAATAATTATCAGAAGGAGCTTTTTTTTCTACTATTTCAAACAGGCAAAAGTCTTTTTCGGAAATCAGGAAATTACCCTCATAGAAGGTTATAATGTGGATAATCCGGATCTCCATCCCGAAAATATTATTACTAAAAATTATTCGGATATGGAGCAGATTTACATTGATGTCAATCAATATTATCATTCAAATTATTTTACTTTAAAAGGTTGCTTGAAACATCATGAAAAGCAGGAAAATGAAGAGCTTTTTACAAAATATTTTGCCGGTCACAGGTTGTCTGAGGAAGACGATATTATTTGGCTGAAGTTCAAATTTTCGGAGGCGATTGTTGGTGAAATTTTAGAAAATGTACACATTTCACTCAATTGTATTCCGGTGGTGAATATCAACAATGTCAGATCGTTTCACCGGATTTCAGACAAGCTGAACATTATTCCTATTATTTCTGAAAACAATTTTCTTGATCTTGATTTTGTCAACGATGAAGAAGGGCGAAAATATGATATTAAAAATTACGAAACAGAATCGGATCATATTTCAGTGGTGTTAAGAAAAGGTGGGGTTTCAAGATTCGACCAAAGAAGTGCTTCTGAACTTTTGCAGTATATGCTGGAGCTTATCAAAGATGAAACTGCCGCTTTTGCAGGTATTGGCGGTGATTCTGCGAAGGAAACTTTAAGGCAGATCAGTCAGAATATTGCCGGACTTCATCAGTTGGCAAAGGAGAAAAATTTTTCACAGGCTAATAATCCGTATATAATTATCAGGTCAGATGCTCAGGACAGGGAAATTACCTGCCATATTTCCTATTGGCTTACTCTGGCCGAGGAAGGAAATGACATCCGCCCCGGAACCGTTTTATCCGTGGAAGAATCTGATAATGCGGTGCTGGATAAAAGTGCGGTGATACTCAAAGCTTCTGTCGGAGGAAGAAAAAACCTGTCTTCAAAAGATAAAATTTTAGAATACAGAAATTCTTTGCTCACCAGAGGAAGAATCGTTACGGTTGCGGACATCCGGGCTTTTGGAATGAGTCATTTTAAAGCTGCCATTAAAAATATTGAGGTTAACAAAGGAACAAAAAAAGAAGTTTCATTAAAGGGCGGTTTTAGCAGAACTATTGATGTTTACCTTATAAAAAACCAAGAATTTACACAAAATATAACTGAGTCGGAATGGAATTATTTGTGCGAAAGTTTTTTGCTCGGGCTCAAGAAAAAATCGGCAAATATTTATCCGTACAGGCTTTTTGAAAAATAATAATTAAAAAACAATTTAAAAACAGAATTTATGCTATCAAACAAAGGAATTGGTGGAAATGAAGTTCCACGCGATGCGAATGAGGCGATTGCGGAAATCCCTCAAAACAGAACATTAATTGCTCATAAACTTACTGCGAATGATCCGGTAAAACCTGAATTGGTGGAAGGTCTTACGACAATTGAAAAAGTATTTGAGCATTTCAAACCGGAATTTAAGGTTGATTTTGAAGATGCAGACGGAGCCATAAGAATGGAAAACCTGAGATTTAAAAACCTTGGTGATTTCGGGACAAAAGGAATTACGGGACAAAGCAATTTCCTTTCCGGTCTGGAAACGGAAAAAGATCAGTATCAAAAGATCATTAAACAGCTTAAAACCAATAAGATTTTAAAAGCTGCACTGGAAGATCCGGAAGCAAAGAAGGCATTGTATGACACATTACAGTCTTTGATCAAAGAATTGGAAGAGAATAAATAAAACACAAAAAAAAGAAAAATTATGTCTAGTAAACCACAAATGCAAAATGCAGAAAATAATGTTGTAGAACATCAATCGCAATCCGGAAAGGTTTCTGTAGAAAAAAATCTTGAAAAATTAGTAAGATACGGAGGTTTTGACCTTCTGGAAACTTCAATCGAGGGTGTGCAAAATATTAACCCGGATAGAAAAGCCAGACGAAAAATATTCTTAACAGAAAGAACCAAGCAAAAGGAGAGGGAGACCCTTAAAAAAACATTGCAGCTTTGGGCAGAAGTAATTAGTAAAAGCAATTCTTTATCCGAGATGGTGACAGATTGCGAAGATCAGAGAAAAAAAGCAGAGGAATTGTTGACCAAAAACCTTTCTAAAGCCGTTGAAGTAACAAGAGATCTTGAAGCAAAGTATAGAACGGTAGCCATGTTTTATAAAAATACCGAAGCTGATAAGGTGAAAAATATTACGGTGGTGAATGCAGATCTTGAGCAGTTGAAAGATCTCGATAATACAAGGTTTATCGATACTATTCATGCTGAACTTGCGGACAATTATGACAGGTTGGATCTTAAAAATAATTATGGAATTTTGGTGATTCCGGGGTATTTGGGATCTAATAAGATTGTTGAAAAATGGGCGAAAATTGCTCATGAAAATAAAGTGATGCTGGTAACTGATTTTGAACATCTGGATGAACCGGATGATGTGATGGAAATGTTTGATCAGGCATATCTTACAGGTGGAGATATCTACAAATCCAATGTTTTAATGACATGCAACTGGCTTGTAGGAAGAGGAAGATTTGAGGAAATCCAGGAGAGTGAGGATTTGTTTATTCCGCCTTCGGGAGCGCTTGCGGGGAAAATTTATCAGACTCTAATGTCTCAGGTGACTGCCGGGAAAAAATTTGGTGGAATCAATGAAATTGACGGGGTAAAATTTGATCTTAAAAAGAGTGAAATTGCCAATCTTGAAAATCTGGGACTTATTCCTATGGTCAATGAATACGGAAAAGTAATGGCTTTTTCCGGAAAAACTTTATTCAATGGAGACAATCTTGGTCTGCAAACATATTCGGTGGTGAGGGTTTTTGATTATGTCACTAAAGTTTTAATGGATTTTCTCAACAGGCGTGCCTTTGAAAATTTTACAGCGGTTACGAGAAAAGAAATTATGGGACAAATCGTTCGGTTCCTCGACAGTATTACGGGACCAGGGAAATTAATCGAAAATTTTGAAGTGAAAAAGTTTGAGCAGGATCCTGTGCAAAAAGACAGAATTCATTTAGATATTCATATGAAACCATACTTTCCGGCGAAAAATTTCCTTATTAAAATGGATGGGCACAAAGGAGAGGATGGCAACGAATGGGATACGGAATATGAGCAAAAATAGTTGATATTTTATTAATTATTATGTTAATTAAATCGAATTTGGTCGAAATTTTTAAAAAATGCTCCTGAAACTTGTATCGGGAAAAATAGCTCATAATTTTGATGTCGATATATTTTCCATAGTTGGTATTTATTATTTATTACAATTAAAATATATTTATTATGTCATTTAAAACTAAACTTAAAGTTGCGGGAAAAGACCGCAATGTCTTGTCGGTAAATTATGATTTGCTGCAGGAAACTGATCCCACAGGAAGACCTTCCTCTATTACAAGAGGTGGAAAAATTGAAATCACGGTAGAAGGTACAGGCGAAACCGATCTTTTTGAATGGATGACCAATTCATTTGAAAGAAAAGACGGCAGCGTGGTATTCTACAAACGCGACGGAGATGCTACCCTGAAAGAACTGAAATTCAAAGAAGCATACATTGTACAGTACCGTGAAAATTTTGATTCTACGGGTGAAAATCCTTTAACAGAAACCTTTACGCTTTCAGCTAAGGAGATCGAGCTAGGAACAGGGAAGTATGTTAACGAATGGGTGTAGCATACCTGAATTATTCTATTAAAGTACATTTTTAACACAAATTTTAAATTAAAATTATTTTATGTCATTTAAAGCAAAATTAAAAGTAGCAGGAAAGGAATATAATATTCTTAACGTAAACTATGGATTATTCCAGGAAACTGATGCTACAGGAAGACCTTCAACGGTGACAAGAGGAGGAAAAATTGAAGTGGTAATCGAAGGTACAGGATCTACAGATCTTTTCGAATGGATGACCAATTCGTTCGAAAGAAAAGACGGGAGCGTAGTATTTTTCAAAAGAGACAGTGATGCTACTCTGAAGGAACTAAAATTTACTGAAGGCTATTTGGTAAAACACAGAGAGAATTTTGATTCAACAGGAGAAAGCCCGTTAACGGAAAGCTTTACGATCTCTGCAAGAAAAATTGAATTAGGCTCGGGAGCTTACGAAAACGAATGGGTTTAACATTTTATAAGTGATAAGTAATGGGTGATAAGCAAGTTTGTCGCCCGTTCTTTATTTCATAAATGATGAAGGGGATTTAATCAATGATTGTATTTAGTGAAAATATTTTTTAGTTTCGGCTGAATCGATTATCACTCATCATTTATAATTTTTAACTCAAAAAAAACACAGATGTCATTTTTATCCAAATTAGAATTAGACGGGAAAGTATACAATATTCTGGAGTGCAAATACAGTTTTTCCCAACAAACAGACGGCACAGGAAAACCTCAGGGAATGCCGCAGGGCGGAGAAATTATCATCAGAATAGAAAGCACCGGAAATCCCGAACTTTTGGGATGGATGCTGGATCATAATCAGACCAAAAACGGGAAAATTATTTATTACAGAAGAGATGCTATGAGCAAACTTCAGGAATTGAATTTTGAAAAAGCGTATTGCATAAAGTTTTCTGAGCATTTTGAATCCAAAAATAATGAACCCCTGCAGATCGAACTTCACATTGTTGCCAAAAAGTTTGACCTTAATGGAGCCGCACATGAAAAAAGCTGGAGAGAATAGGGGTAAATAACATTGTTCATTATTCATAATTAAAAACACAAATCATTAAAATTATGTCAACAGATAATTTGAGATTGAATCATCCTGATGATATTAAAAAATACTTTTCATCAAAAACTTTTAAAGATTTTCTGACGGATAAAAGCAGTCCGCTAGTATACTGCACACTGACTTTGGATGGGAAACCTTTTCTGGATAAGTCCCATTTTGATCTCTGCTTTCATCAGAATACAAACGATCATGATTCCTTTATTATAACAGCTCCTGACGATGCGATAGACAGTTTTGAAGGATATGTGATGGAAAATTCCAAAAATATTCTCGGGAAAAAACTGACGATTAATTTTCATCGGTTTGGACAGGTAAAACAAAGCTTTTCAGGAATAGTAGCCAATATCAGAAATAAAAAAGAAAACGGGTATGGCAGGATTTTTATCAGTGGCCATTCTCCCGGTATTTTACTGGAAAGCGGACAGCACTGCCAAAGCTATGAGGCTAAAACCCTGGAACAGATCATTAAAGAAATTACTTCTGAATACCCTGAAGAATGTAAAATTTTAACAGAAAGTCTGAATACTAAAAATGAAATTCCTTACACCGTGCAATATAAGGAATCAGATTTTCAGTTTATCAAAAGGCTGGCAACACGGTATGGAGAATACTTTTATTACAATGGTCAAAACATGGTCTTTGGAAATAAAGTTCAGCCAGTCATTACTTTGGCGGAAAATATATATTTAATTGATGTTGAATTTGAACTCAATATCAAGCCTCAAAACTTCACATACTTATCTTATGATGTAGAATGTGGTGGGAAGGTTGAGAAAAATTCTTCTTCCGTTCAGGTTCAGTATAAAGAAAATCCATTTCAGGCATTGGCAGTGAATGCTTCCAAAAATATTTTCACAAAGAAAACCGAAATGTTGTTCAATCAAAGCGGAATTTCCTCTCAAACGGAACGGGAGGTAAATGATGCCGTACAGAAACAAAAAGAAATAAGGGAAAATTTGGTCTGCGTCCGCGGAAAAAGTAAAGATCCTGAACTGAAAATAGGAGGAAGGGTGAAGCTGGTAGATATCAATGACAAACCCATGGAAACCTATCGTGTGATGGAGGTAAAACACTATCACGACGGAAATACGTATTATAATGAATTTGTCGGTATTCCGGATGTATTTACGCCCCCTTATCAAAATGATGAGGCATTTCCTTTAGGGGAAGAACAGCCTGCAAGAGTACTTGAAAATGATGATCCTTTGGGAATGGGAAGGGTGAGAGTACAGTTTTCGTGGCAGGAAAATAAAAACCGTAAAACTCCTTGGCTGAGATTGATACAGCCACATTCCGGAAGTGGAAAAGGTTTTCATTTTATCCCTGAAATCGGCGAAGAAGTTTTAATCGGTTTTGAAAGCGGAAATGCAGAAAAACCTTTCGTGATGGGAACACATTACAATGGCTCCGAAATAAGTTCTTATCACACAAGTGGAAATGATAAAAAAGTTATTCATACTCGTTCAGGAACGAAGATCATTTTAAATGATGCTGAAGGTAGTGTTTTTATTGAAGATCCTAGTGGAAATACTTATCTGATGGATGGCGCAGGGAATATTAATGTGAGTGCGCCGAAGAATATGACGTTTACAGCTGGGGAAAATATGAATATTAATGTCGGGCAGAATATGACGACGACTGTGGGGATGAATTCTTCTGAAACTGTGGGAATGAATAAATCAGTAGGTATTGGAATGATTAGTATGGTGAATGTAGGAACAGACTTTATTACGAATGTTGTTGGAAAAATGGTAGAATATGTAAAAGGAAATAAAGAAAGCAAAATAGAGAAAGATAGAATAAAAAATAGTAATGGAAAAATTATCACTCAAAGCAAGGATACTAATGAGTTTCATTCTGAAAAAGAGGTTCAAAATAATGCGGCTGAAAAATCTAAAAGTCATTAAATATGAGTAAAATAACTATTGTAGAAGGAGATATTTTAGAATATATAGAGGGAAAAGATTTATCTTTTGCTAAGGAAGAAATTATCAATTCTGGAAGTCAAGTAATACAAATAGGCAAAAAAAAAGGAGTTACTTATGGTGATCCTAAAAAATCAAAACTTGAAGAAGTAATTACTAATGCGAAAGTTTATTTCAGGCCTGTCTCCAAACATGGAGAATTCGGGTTTGACTGGCTAAGAGAAGCTGACAACGGCCTTGCAGAAAAATATGATGAGGCTTATAAAGATATTATTGAAAGTGGATATAAAGATGGAAGATCTGACCTTTCTTCTACTGAAGCCTTCGAAAAGTTGAAGCATCAATATGAAATTATTTCCATGAAATCTACATCTTCGGAAGGTGGAAAGCAAACGGATTATTTTGTGCCTTATCTTACTTTATTCTCTAAGGAATTTGTCAATGGAGAGATGAAAATAAAATACAAGAATCTTTTTACTGAACCAAAATACGAGGCAGAACTAAAGGTATTGGTAGATATAGAAGAAGATATAGAAAAGCTGGAGTTCGACTACAATAAAGATTATTTTGAAATAGATAAAAAAGTATTAAAGGATAAGACCAAAACCAACGGCTTGGTTGCATCTGCTGATACAGCTGTAAAAATTACCTGTCTGAAAGACCTTCCAAATGAAATGGAAATATGTATCTATGCTTATCCGAAAAACTGTCAACAACCTCTTATTGAAAGGAAATTAGCTGGAAAAATTAGGGTATTGCAAAATGATAGCAAAATAAGAAAAGAGGAAAAAATTGTTTTAGTGAGTGTGATACAAGGCTACTTAGGAAAAATGCCTATCAGAGGAGAATTCCCTGAAGAAGCAAAATATAAGTTACATAATGCTTTATATCAAGCACTTGTAATCCCTGTCATTTTTGAAGACAAAAAGAAAATTATTTTAGATTTATCAAAAAATAAAGATTTTCAGAAAGGAGGTCAATATATATATCAAGACGTAAACTTAGGAAGTTTATTCTCTGCTGGAGAAAATAGTGAAGGAATTAAGGAAATGAGAAAACTTTTTATGAATGACCCTAAGAATGAAATTTATAGAAAGGATGATTATTTTACCATCTTTGCTACTCGCTTCACTAACAAAAAGTCTAATGTAGGTGGAAAAGTAGAAGATATTGGAGTGCGAAATGCTATTATGTTTGCTGATTGTGATACTACCACTGCTGTACATGAATCCTTACATGGGTTAGGGCTTTTTCACACTCATAGAGATAATTTCCCAATTTTAACTGAAAAAATAAAATATCTTTATAAAAGAGATACGACAACTAATATAATGAGCTATTCTTCAAATAAAAATACTTTATGGAGATGGCAGTGGCATATTATTAATCCAAATATTTCGGGGAAATGAAAAACATAATATTACTTTTATTATTGATATCATTTAATAGTTGTAATGCACAAAAAGATGAGAAAGCTAAATACTTTAATATTAATAATTATAAGGACTGGAAGTTTGATTCTATACGTTGCAATCCAAAATACAATAAAAAATGTTCTAGAAGTGATGATGAAGTTTACTTAATGAGAGGGAGTGAGCGCGTTACAATCTCTACATATGATGAGGCAATAAGTGTAGAAAAAAGCGATTTCATTAATCCTTACATATATCTTGATGTATTTGATGTTAAAACAAAAAGGATTAATGGTAGTTATAAATATTTCCTTAGTTCAGCACGTGAGCCAATTGGAATTTCAAAAGAATATAATGAAAATGGTAAACTTATTAAGGAGAAAAGCTGGGACAAATCTTATCCGTTTTCAATTGAAGATTTAGTGAAAAAGTTTAAGAAGGAATATAGTGTGAATATTGAAGACAGGAAAAACATTTTCAGACTTTTTAGAGGACACCTTACAGAAACAAATATTCCGATTTATACAGTAATTCTTAAAACTGATGTTGAAAATAAGTGGGTAGAATATTTAGTTGATGGAAACACGGGCAAGACATTATATATTTTAAAAACATCGGAAGGAGACGATACGGATATTTTTGAAGAATATTTGAAATCTATTGGTAAATTTAAAGGGAGAACTTATAAATCTGATCCTGCGACGGAGTAAATAGGTTGAAGATTATTGTCTGTATCATGTAACAAGCTATTTCTTGCATAGAAGAATATTTTGGCACTGGCACTGGAAAATAGCAAACTCTAAAATAACGGGCTGATGAAAAAATATATTTTTCTAATCATATTGATAATTAATACTTCTTGCAAAGCACAAAAAAAAACGCTGATGATGCCGCAAATAGACAATAACTTTGAAAAGTTTGATAGTACAAAATATAATTATTTATATAGTAAAGATCCATTTAATACTACGGAAACATTATCAGATGGAACTTATATGGAAATGCTGTCCGTAAATGCAGGTAAATATTATAAAAGAACTCCCAAAAATAGTTATTTCATGATTTCAAAATCATTTTATCCTAATGGAAATATAAAAAGTAAAGGATTGTCATCTAATACTGGATATTTTCAAAAAGGAGTCTGGTATGAGTTTGATGAACAAGGTCGGCTCATAAAGGAAGTAGATTATGATAAGCCCTTTAAATTCACATTTGAAGATGTTCTAAAATTTTGTAATAAACAGAACATTAAAATTGAAAAAGGTCCAATTTCTCAAAACGGATGGCATAATATCATTTCTAGAAAAATAGAAAACGGACATCCTATATGGCGAATAGAATATTTGAAACAGCCCAACTTAACAGAAATTATAACCCTTGATGGTATTACAGGGAAAGTTTTGAAACAAGAAACTGAAGAATATATTAATAATTAATAATCTCTGCAATTAAGTGGAGATTTTTTTCTCTTATTATACTTCTGGAAATGATAAAAAAGTCATTCACACAAGAAGTGGGACAAAAATTATCTTGAATGATGCGGAGGGTTCTATTTTTATTGAAGATCCCAGTGGGAATATGTATTTAATGGATGGAGCAGGGAATATTAATGTGAGTGCGCCGAAGAATAAGTGGAGAAAAATCTAATAACAGCTAAAATTAATGAAAAAAAAAATATTTGGTATTTTATTATTACTAATTCTGATTATTTATAGTATTGTTTTTTTAAAAAAAAGAACTACTGAAAGAGAAATAAAAAATCGTAAATATTTATTTGAAATTAAAAGTAGTAATAATTGGAGAATCAAAAAAATTACGGATAAGCATTTACTTTATCAAGGAAATACAAACAAAATTTTTCCAAATTCTAATATAGAAAACGAAGTGTAATCTTCCCCTTTTTAGTAACACTCAAAAGTAGAGTTTTTTGTTAATATTT
>CBFGVN010000065.1:0-12518 GCA_965651845.1 uncultured Chryseobacterium sp.
GTAAAGGAAATAGAATATAAAATTGATGTCAATACCTTGGAAAAAACACCGATTTCCGAAAGTATAAAACTGAATGAAGTGGTAAAAGTCCGTTTGAAAACCGCTTCACCATTGGTTTTTGATAGCTTTGAAGAAAGTAATGCAACGGGGAATGCTGTTTTGATCGACGAGACAAGTAATTCAACGGTGGGAGCCGTAATGATTTTATAATTTGAATAAAATGGTAATTTCAAGGAAAGTTCAGCTTAGGCTCAATGTCTTTTTTGTAACGGTGGCAGTTTTGTTTGTCCTGGTTTTTTCGATGTATGAAATGGGTTATCTCGATGAATTGTTAACCATATTAGCAAAAGACAATTATATTTTCTATTGGATGATGCTCGTTGGGTTTTTAGCAGAAATTGTTGCCGGATCAATGGGGATGGGTTACGGCGTGATTTGCACCACGACTCTTTTATTTTTGAATATTCCACCGCATATCGTAAGTGCAAGTATCCACTCTGCGGAAAGCTTTACAACGGCGGCGGGGAGTATCAGTCATATCAGATTAAAAAACGTCAGTAAAAGTCTGGTGAAAAAACTGGCAATTCCCGCAGTGATCGGAGCGATTATCGGAGCCGTTTCGCTGACCTACCTTGGTGAGTATTATGCAAAAATCACTAAAACAATCATCGCTTTTTACACTTTATATCTCGGAATTCAAATTTTATCCAATGCTTTTAAGAAAAAACAGGATAAAAAATTAAAAAGAAAAACCAATCTTACAAGGCTGGGAGTGATCGGAGGTTTCATCGATTCTTTTGCAGGAGGAGGTTGGGGACCGCTCGTAACGGGAACTTTGATTAAAAATTCTTTTACCCCAAGATTTGCAGTGGGAAGCTCTACGGTTGCAAAATTTATTCTGACATTGACCGCTGCAATCACTTTCGTTTTTACTTTAGGAATCCAGCACTGGAACATTATTTTAGGCCTTTTGATTGGAGGGATTGTTACTGCTCCGTTTTCCGCAATGCTTACGGCAAAGCTGCCTGTGAAAAGTATGTTTGTAGTGATCGGATTGCTGGTGATTATCATGAGTTCAATAACGATTTATAAATCTGTTTTTTAATGAATTTTCACTTTATTGTGGAAAAATAAAAGGAGGAAAAATATTTTCGGGTTTGAAAATATTTTACTTTTACATCATTAAAAAAATAATATGAACATATATGTAGTTGCGCTTTTCAGATTTAATGAAAATTACCTGATGGAAGCAGTAGAACTTTTTCAGACTTTGGTGAGAGAAACCAGAAAGGAAGAGGGATGTCTTCAGTATGACCTTATTGAAGATAAAGATAATAAAGGAACATTTTTCATGGTGGAATTATGGGAAAGCGAAGAGCATTTGAACCGTCATAGCGGGCAGGATCATTTATTGGATTTCCGAAGAGATGCTGCGAAAATGCTGGAAAGCTCAACTTTGGTTTATAAAGGGTTTAAAACGCTATAATTTTTAGGCTTGAAGCGGGGAGAGGGAAGTACATACGGTCGTCTAAAACTTTCATCTTCTAAACTCAAAATAAAAATCTAAAAGGCTGTCCACGATGGTGAGCAGCCTTTTATTAGAAAAAATAGAAAGTATTAAAATTTATATTTTTGGGTGAATCGTGAATTCACTTTATTGTCATTTTGAAAAATTCATAATTCACATTGACTCTTCACTTTTCAACTATTTCACTATCAGCTTCTTCGTTTCCGTGCTTCCTCCAAAAGTAATTTTTACTAAATAATTTCCTGAAGAAAGATGAGATAAATTTAAATCTTGCTTATAAAAACCTGTCTGATTAGTCAATTCGGACGAATATACTTTTTTTCCTGAAAGATCATAAACTTCCACAGAGCCTTTGTTGCTTGATTTTTCTTTAACATCAAATAAAACTGTTACATGCTTATCGGCTGTGGTAGGATTCGGGTAAATTCCGAAAGAAGCTTTTTTGCCTGCAATATCGGTAACTCCCAATACGGAAGTAATATTTTTGTATTTGAAATACATATTTCCTGTTGCCGAGCCTTCATTGGAAATGAAATACATTCTGTAATATTCCGAACCTTGTTTGATGTAATAAACAACATCCGAAATTGGCGCTCCGGAAGTCGGCTTCCAAGAATGTCCGATGGTTGTAATATTGCTGGAAAATGCTGTAGAGGCTGGCAAAGTGGCAGTAGCAACGGCTTGTGTTTCAGGCTGAACCCTTGCTACCGTAATATTCGAATTCTGAATAACTCCCGCCATTCTGTACATCATAATATTGGCATAGAAAGTCCAGTATCTGGTGAACATCAGATCCCAATTTGCTTTTGAAGGCTCCATATTTGCCACTTTATCCCCTGTGGAGAAAGAGAAATAATTGAAGTAAGCATCGTCGGCTCCGTTGGCAATTGTTTTTGAAACTGTTGCATCCCATGAAGATGTTGTAGTATTCCATTTTGCATATTTGAAGGTGTAACCCCCGAAATAATCGTCGATCATGAATTTTACATATTCTCCGGAAGTAAGATATTTCAAAATAAAGATCACTTTACCTTCTATATGGTGATTTCCGGGATTGTATTCTCCCCATCCGTAGGTTGCCGTTCCCTGCTCGAATGCCCCTTCCTGAATGGCCGTTGTGTTGTCAAGATTATACAAAGGAGATCCGTAAGTGGAAACATTGTTTGTAGTGATGGTATTCCAGTCGTTTGGATTATTTGATGCCTGATAAACTTCAATATTCTGTGCATCATTGATTCTTGTTCCAAAACTCATGCTCGAATTTCTGTAAAATGCAATATCCCAATTGTTTGCGGGTTGAGAAACTATATTATTAGCGCTGAAATCAAAGAATACACGATTCTGATAGCTTGGTCCCATTGTTAGATTTACGGTTGTATATCCATTGGTATCTACCTGAGATAGAACAGTTTGCTGTACCCCTAAAGCAAACATTGAAGCAAAAAGTAGTTTTGTTTTCATAATATCTTAATGTTTTATTATTTAGAACTATTCTACAAAACTATATAAATTATTTTTAATGATTCTAAATAAAAACATGATTTTTATCTGGTTTGTCTATTAATTTATTGTAATATGGTTTTAAAAAGGCATGAAAAAAGCCGATTAATACGAAATTAACCGGCTTTCAGTGTAAATTATGGTCTAATAAATCTTTACTTTTTAATAAATTTCGATTTTACAGCTGTTCCCTCAGCAGTTTCGATAAGGATATAGTAAACTCCTGTTTGTAGAGCAGAGATATCAAAGGTCTGTCCTTTCAATTTACCTTCAGCCACTTTTTGTCCGTTGGCAGAGTAAACCTGAATATTCTTGGGATCTTTTCTTGCAATAAACTGTAAAGCTGTATTTTGAGAATTAACAGCAAATTTTATTTCTTTTTTTGATTTCGAACCATCGGAAACTCCTAATGTTGAAGATGTATTGTAAACAACATCATCAATTTCCAATACGGTATGCGGAGCAAAAGCACCTACAAACTTAAATACAATATACTGGGAAGCAGAAGCTGTTACAGGTACACTAATTGTTTGGAATGCGTCACTCGTTAGGGTAGTAGCCGAGCCTAAAGCTACAAAAGTGCTCATATCAGCAGGGTTAGAAGCCAATCCTACTTGTACCGATCCTGGTGCAGAACCTGTATTCCTTCTGGCTTTAAATGTTAAAGTTTTATCTCCTGCAGGAGCAACGATTTGTGGAGAGATTAAATATTGCGGGCTATTTTGATTGGCCCCGGAATAAGATTGCACAAAATTATCTGTAGCCCCATTCGCTACCACATTCATCATTGGCGCAGGGTTTCCCACAGCAGGCGGAAAAATTGCTGTCCATTGGTTTTGCGGAAAAACCGTCTGCCCCTGCCCCTGCGTAAAGCCGTTGAAATTTTCATTAAGTGTAGCTACTTGTGCATGGGCTGAAATAGCTGCAAACACCAAAGTTCCTAAAAGTAGTTTTAACTTCATAACATTATTTTTATTTAGAATTATTCCACAAAATTAACTATTTATTTTTAACTGTTCTAAATAAAGTTATATATTTGTCGAAAATTTTTGTGTCTATGAAGAAGAAAGTGCTTTCCATTCTATCATTATCCACTGTTTTATGGGTGAATGCACAGGAAAAAGATTCTCTTAACCAGAAGAAAATAGAAGAAGTTGTTATTACCGGTCAGTACATGCAGCAATCCATCAATAAATCTATTTATAAGGTTGAAGTAATTGATGCACAGCAGATTAAAAATATGGCCGTTACGAATGTGGCAGAAGTTCTTAATCAAAGTCTTAATATCCTGATAGAACCTAATAAAGGCTCAGGAAATTCCAGCGCCAATATTATGGGACTTAGCGGAGAGTACACAAAGATTCTTATTGATAATATCCCTGTGGTAAGCGATGAAGGAATGGGAAATCTGGTAGACCTTACGAAAATCAATGTAAATAATATTGAAAGAATTGAGGTTGTAAAAGGTTCAATGGGAGTAGAATATGGTAATAATGCGGTTGCCGGGGTTATTAACATCATCACCAAAAAGAATTACGGCAAAAAGTTTACAGCACTGGCTTCTGTACAGGAGGAAACTGTGGGGAAAGACTACGACTGGTTCAAGAAAGGGAACGGAAGACATATTCAGTCTTTAAATCTTGGATACAAAATTAATGATAACTGGTCTGTAACGGCAGATATTAATCATAATGATTTCCAGGGATATAAAGGAACTCTTCTGGGATACAAATATTTTAGCGAAAGTAATGACGGACTGCGCGGTTACGACTGGCAGCCGAAAGATCAGATCACCACAAACGGAACGATTCGATATAGTAAAAACAATACAAGCTTTTATTATAAACTGAATTTTCTTTCAGAAAAAATCAATTATTACAATCCGTTAGTCAATGAGCTATATCTTGGCGGGGGCAACAGAACTTACACTTCAGATGATATAGATTACAATACAAAAAGATGGATTCATCAGTTTAATATTCAGACGAAACTGGGAAGAATAAACTACAACGGAGACTTTTCATACCAAAGCCAGGAGAGAAAATCACAAAAATATACCTACGATGTTCCCAACAGACAAGAGTTATCAAGAGATCCGGAACTTACATTCTATAAATCCGATGTTCTTTACTCCAGAGGGATGTTCAGCAATTTTTTAAACAGCGAGAAGATCAATTTTCAGATCGGATATGAATTAGACCGTACAAAGGGTTTTGCAGATGCTACAACTTTTGAAAGCAACAATAACGGTAAAAATATTGAACGTTCGATATTTAATTATGCAAATTTTGTCTCTGCAGAATGGAATATCAATGATTGGCTATCATTACGTCCGGGAATAAGGCTGGCGCTGAGCGATAAGTTTGATTCCCAATACAATTACTCTGCAACGTTAAGATTCAAAACTATCGAAAAATCAGACATCCGTGCAGTATTCGGATCTGCCAACAGGTTTCCGACGTACGATGAGCTGTATACTTTTGTAGTCGACAACAATCACGACATCCGCGGTAACGAAAACCTTAAACCGGAAACCGGCTATTCTGCAGCCTTGTTCTGGGATTATGCAACGACAAATTCTGCGGACTGGAAATTCAATTTCAGCCTTTCAGGAATGTATCTCGATGTGCAGGATAGAATTGAAGATGTAATTATTAACAACAGCCCTCTGCAAATTACGTTTTTAAATGTTGATAATTACAAATCCCTGTTATTCGGAGGAGGTTTGAATGTAAGGAAAGGAGATCTCACTTTCAACGCAGGAGTTTCTGTAATGGGAGTTTCTCAAGTCCTGAACACCGGAAATGTGACTTCACCGGATGATTTTAATTATTACGCTGAAGCTAATCTGGCGGCTAATTATACATTACCGTCCACAAAAACTTTATTTGCCCTTTATTATAAATACACAGGAACTCAAAAACGCTATACTCACCAGGGAAATGCACAGGATCCTACAGATCCGGGACAATACGTTTTAGGGGAAATTGGTGATTTTAATATGATGAATTTCACTGTAAGCCAGCCTTTCTTTAAAAATCATTTCGAAATAAGCGCCGGAATCAAAAATATTTTTGATGTAACAAGTGTAAGAAATACCATTCAGGCAGGAGACGGGCATAATGCCGCCGCCAATCAACAAAATCTATTCTACGGCAGGAGCTATTTTGCCAGATTAAATTATAATTTTTAAATAATTAAAAATGAAAAAAATACTATTTTGCTTATTAATAGGAGCTTCTTTCATCTCACAGTCGTGTATCAACGATAATGAAGATCCTGTTGCATATGCCCCTTCGGACGTAGCAAGAGTAGATCCGGATGGGGGTGGTGCCACTCAGCCGAATCAGGTTTGGTTTGATTTAGGAACCGAAACAGAGACTCTTACCAAAAGAACAGATTGGGACCTTGCTTTTTATTCAGGGAACGCTTTTAAAGTAGTTTTAAATTCATCAATCATGATGGCGGCAGGAAAAATTCCTAATGCTACGAATATAGATCTGGTAACGGAATCGAGTGTGGTTTCTTTGAAAGATCAGGTGCAGGTTGCCAATTTCAATCCGGCCAACGAGATTTATATTGATGATGTGAATGGCAATTTTCCGGCAGGTTATACCGCGATCAGTGAAATTAAAGCCAATGATTCTGAGAACGCAGTTTATCTGGTGAATATGGGAAAAGAAATCTTTACAGGTACGGTTCCTACAGGTTCCGTTGCAACAGGAGGCGATAGCAGAGGCTGGATGAAAGTACAGATCATAAGATCCGGAGAAGGATATAAAGTAAAATATGCCGAACTGGGTGCTGCGACTCACAAGGAATTAACGATCAATAAAAATGCTGCCTATAACTACAATTTTGTAAGCTTAAAAAACAACAAAGAGGTTTTCATTCAGCCTGAAAAAAAGAAATGGGATATCTGTTTCACAGTATTTACCAATATTATTTCAGGAGCTGGAAGCTATATTTACGCAGATTTTGTAACCACTAATAATGTTGCCGGAGTTGGTGCCTATCAGGTGCTTGTAACGTCAGGATCCGGAGTGGAAGCTTATAATAATTTTAAAACTTCAGATATCGATCAGTCAAAATTTATTTATAATGATCAGCGTGTGATCGGAGCAAACTGGAGAAATCCTGTCGGAACCAACGGTCTTGAAGTATATGGTGACCGTTTTTACATCATTAAAGATGCGGAAGGGTATTATTTCAAATTAAGATTCACAAGGCTTACAAGTACTTCCGGAGAGAGGGGAAGACCTCAGTTTGAATACAAACCTTTATAAAATCAGTAATATTTAAAATTTACGTCTTAGCTGAGTGAAGCGCCCTTGCGAACGGAAAATCTTCATAATCATTTTAAACAAAATCTTTGCGGTCTTTGTGTTAAAAATTAAATATCACTAAATAAAAAAATAAATCAAATAATAGTATATCATGAAAAAATTCATCCTTGCCGCTTCTGTGCTTGTTGCAGTATATTCTTGCAAAAAAGCGGAAGAGGCTAAAAAAGAAAATAATACGGAAGTAAGCTCCGAAGTACCAAAAACTACTCATAAAATTGTAACACTAAATGGCGGAATTACAGAAATCGTAGCTGCTCTAGGTCACGAAAAAGAAATTGTAGGAACGGATGTTACGAGCACATATCCGGAATCTTTAAAAGCTACGGCTAAAGATTTAGGGCACGTAAGATCAATGACGATTGAGCCGATCATGGCGGTTTCTCCAACATTAATTTTAGCGTCTGATAAAGACATCAACCCAGAATTAATGAAAAAAATCCAGGAGTCAAAGATTCAGGCTGAAATTTTTAAACAAGAATTTACGGTTGACGGAACTAAAAAGTTAATTGCAGATGTAGCAAAAGCAATCGGAAATACAGATTATCAGAAGCTTAATGATAAAATTGATGCAGATTTAAAACAAATCCAGCCTATCGCTAAAAAGCCCAAAGTATTGTTCATCTATGCAAGAGGAAATATGCTGATGGTTTCCGGTAAAAACACACCAATGGCTTCATTAATCGAGCTTGCAGGAGGTGAAAACGCTGTGAATGATTTCGAAGATTTCAAACCGTTAACTCCGGAAGCAGTGGTAAAGGCAAATCCTGATGTATTATTCTTCTTCACAAGCGGATTACAAGGTGCAGGCGGAAACGAAGGTGCCCTGAAAATGCCGGGTGTTTCTCAGACAAATGCAGGTAAAAACAAGAAGATTATTGCAATGGACGGAGGCTTGGTTTCAAGTTTCGGACCAAGATTAGGGGAGGCTGCTGTAGGATTAAACAAGCTTTTAATTGAAAACACAAAGTAAATTATACGTTTACATCACAATAAGTGCCATACTGCTTGTCATGATAGCGGTATGGTCACTTAATACAGGGGTTTACGACTTCGGTGGTAAATCTGCATTTGAAATTTTAAGAAAGATAATACAGGGAGATCCGGATTTATCTTTAAGTGATAAATACGTGGTTTGGGACGTGAGGGCAGCCAGAATTATCATGGCCATACTTATCGGAAGTATGCTTGCTGTTTCAGGAACGGGATTGCAGGGGTTGTTTAAAAATCCTTTAGCAACGGGAGATTTAATTGGGTTAACATCGGGAGCAACGTTACTTGCCGCCATTGCGATTGTTTTAGGAGGACATTTTAAAGAATATCTTCCTGAGGCCGTACAATTTTCTTTGGTAGGAATCGCGGCTTTCATTGGCTCATTTTTATCGATGATGCTGGTGTACAGGATCTCAACAAGCGGAGGAAAGACAAACGTGGTGATGATGTTGCTGACAGGAGTCGCCATTACAGCCATCGGCTTTTCCATTACAGGTTTTTTGATTTACATTTCAAAAGACGAACAGTTGAGGGATCTAACGTTTTGGAACTTAGGAAGTCTGGCGGCAGCAACCTGGACGAAGAATATTATTTTAACAATTGTTTTAATTATTTCCTACATCATTTTGCTACCTCAGGGGAAAGCGCTGAATGCTATGATGTTGGGAGAAAAAGACGCACAGCATCTGGGAATCAATGTTGAAAGGTTGAAAAAACAGATCATCGTTATTACCGCATTAATGGTTGGGAGCTGCGTTGCTTTTTCAGGAACGATCGGGTTCGTAGGGCTTATTGTTCCCTATATTTTAAGGCTTTTATTTAAATCAAATTATGCGTTCATCCTGCCATTGTCTGCAATCTGCGGAAGTATTTTGTTATTGACGGCAGATACGTTCAGCAGGAGTATTGTAGAACCTTCGGAATTACCGATCGGGATACTGACAGCATTAATGGGAGGACCGATTTTTATTGCAATCTTAGTAAAATTCAAAAAATCATTGTAATGATAAAGGCGCATCAGATCAGTTATAAGCATAAAGAATTCCATATTCTGAATGGAGTTGATGTTTCTTTGGAATATGGTGAATTTTTGGCTATTGTTGGCCCAAACGGAGCCGGAAAATCAAGCCTTTTGAGTGTTTTGGCGAATGAAGTGAAATCAAACCAGCAGATTTTATTTAAAAATAAAAATATGAATGATTGGGAAATCAGGGAATTGTCGAAACATAAGGCCAAATTTTCCCAGCACAACAGCAATGATATTCCGCTTGAGGTGAAAGATGTCGTTATGATGGGACGTTACCCATATTTCGATGCCCAGCCAAAACAGGAAGACCATGAAGCTGTGAATAATATGATGTATGAAACCGATGTTTTTCATTTAAAAAATAGAGAATACAATACTTTGTCGGGCGGTGAAAAGCAGAGAGTACATCTTTCCAGAGTAATGGGGCAGCTGCAGAATGAAATTGCTCATAAACTGGTTTTCCTTGATGAACCATTGAATAATTTAGATATTAAACATCAGTATAAAGCGTTGGAAACTATTAAAAATTTCACTAAAAAAGCGAATTCTGCGATTGTTGTTCTTCATGATTTAAATATGGCAACACATATTGCATATAAGATTTTATTGATGAAATCGGGAAGGGTTTCTGCATATGGAACTCCGGAAGAGGTGTTTACAGCCGAAAATATCAGTGAAGCATACAATTTTCCATGTACAATTTGCGGACACCCGATCACTAATAACCCAATGATTATTTTCGGATAATATGGAAAAAGAAGATTTGATATTAGCTCAGAAACTCGCCAACACGTGTGGAAAAAAGTAAAACAGAAAACAAAACAATTAAAAGAATTTATACAGTTTTAACCATAAAAAAATAAAATAATGAGCACATTAGTAAACGATTTGAAGGAAAAATGGGAAGCTCTGAAAGCTGAAAATCCTCATTTGAGAATCAGAAATGCTGCTGCAGAACTTGGAGTAAGCGAAGCAGAATTATTAGCAACGAACGTTGGAGAAGGCGTAACAGTTTTAAAGCCGGAATTTAAAGATATTTTGACTGAAGCTGAGCAATTGGGAAAAGTAATGGCACTTACCCGTAACGACGAATGCGTTCACGAAAGAAAAGGAACTTACCTGAACGGAGATTTCAGCAGCCCGCATGCACAGCTTTTCGTGGGAGAGGATATTGACTTGAGAATTTTCCTTAATCACTGGAAATTTGCTTTCGCAGTAGTGGAAGGTGATAAAAAAAGCCTTCAGTTCTTTGGAAAAGACGGATTGGCATTGCATAAAATTTACTTAACAAAAGATAGCAACGAGGCGGCTTTTGAAGCAATCGTTGAAAAATTTAAAGCTGAAGAACAAAATCAGACGTTAGAATTCGAAGCTGTGGCTCCAAAAGCTCCTGAAAAAGCAGATTCTGAAATTGATGTAGAAGGTTTCCAGAAAGCTTGGACAGAGTTAAAAGATACTCACGATTTCTTCATGATGACCAGAAAATTCGGGGTAAGCAGAACGCAGGCATTAAGACTGGCTCCGGAAGGATTCGCAAAAAAAATCGATAGCACAAAAGTGGTGAATGTTCTTGAAGATGCTTCTGAAAAAGAGCTTCCGATCATGGTTTTTGTTGGAAACAGAGGGATTATCCAGATCCACACAGGAAATGTGAAAAAGACGCTTTGGCATCAGCAATGGTTCAATGTAATGGATCCGGATTTCAATTTGCACTTGGATGTAACGAAAATCGCTGAAGCATGGATCGTGAAAAAGCCTACGGAAGACGGTGAAGTAACAGCGATTGAGGTATTCAATAAAGAAGGTGATTTCATCGTACAGTTTTTTGGAAAAAGAAAACCCGGAATTCCTGAGCTGCAAGAATGGAAAGACCTTGTTGCAGATCTTGAAAAATAAATAGTTAGATGATTTTATAAGGCCGTTTTGTTTTTGCAGGGCGGCTTTTTTCTTAGGTGAAAAGGCTAAATTGCAAAACTATAAATTGGTTTAGCATATAGTTTGTCATTCTGAATGAAATGAAATGGAGTGAAGAATCTCTAAAAATAAAGCTGAGATTCTTCCTTCGTCAGAATGACAATCAACTGCTCATTTGCTGAGTGAAACGCCCTTGCGAACATAAAAATTATTATGGTTAAATTAAAAAAACTTCGCGACCTTTGCGTTAAATTAAAAATAAAAAATGAAAAATATTTTCATCGCGATATTACTAGTAGGTTTCTGTTCATTAGGTGCTCAGAATTTCAAAGCTTACCAGTTTTACGATCAAAAAGGAAAGGAAATTAAACCTGAAAAATTAGTCAAAGAACTGGCGGATTATGATGTGGTTTTCTTTGGTGAAAATCATAACAATTCTATTAATCACTGGCTTCAGCTAAAAATTACGGAAGCTTTGTACAAAAAGAAGAACGGACAGATTATCCTGGGAGCAGAGATGTTTGAAAGAGATAATCAGACTCAGTTGAATCAATATTTAAGTGGGAAATTTGATGCTAAGACATTAAAAGATTCTGCTCGTTTATGGAATAATTTTGCTACAGATTACAAACCGTTGGTTGATTTTGCCAAAGCTAAAAAATTAAGTTTTATCGCAACGAATATTCCAAGAAAATATGCTTCTCAAACCGCGAAAGAAGGATTGGAATCTCTGAATAATCTTAGCGCAAAAGAAAAAACTTATATTGCTCAGTTACCCATTAAAGTGACGCTGGACACTCCCGGCTATCCTGAAATGAAAGCGATGATGGGCGATCATGCGGAAGGAACAAAAGTGATGAATTTCATTTCTGCTCAGGCGACAAAAGATGCGACGATGGCCGAGTCTATCTTGAAAAACTTTCAGGCTGGAAAGACTTTCATCCATTACAACGGGAATTATCACAGCAAAGAATTTGGCGGAATTTACTGGTACATCAAACAGAAAAACCCCAACCTGAAAATGGCGGTCATTTCTGTTTTTGAATCTGAAAATCCTGAGTTGAAGGTTCCCGAAAAAGATTATAAACCAACGGATTTTAATCTGATCATTCCGAGTGATATGACAAAAACTTATTAGTTTTTTATTGATTAATAAAGGCTTCGACTTCGCTCAGCCTGACAACGTTAATACTATCCATATATTATCCATTGT
>CBFGVN010000066.1:0-12413 GCA_965651845.1 uncultured Chryseobacterium sp.
CAGCGACCCTCTGATTAACAGTCAGATGCTCTAACCAACTGAGCTAAGGAGGAATGTCCTTTGTTTTTAAGTGGTGCAAATATAGGACGAATATTTATACCTTACAAATATTTTTATTAAAAATTTTAAAAATATTACAAGCTTCCGGTAATCCATTTAAAAATATCACTTCCGAAGATCAATAGCATCAATCCCAACAGGAAGATAACTCCCACCATCTGTGCATTTTCTAACACTTTTTGTGGTACCGGTTTTCCTACAATCATTTCGTATAATGTAAATAAAACGTGTCCGCCATCCAGTCCCGGAATAGGAATTAAGTTCAAAAATGCCAACCAAACGGAGAACATCGCAGTGAATCCCCAGAACGCAGACCAGTCGATTGAAACATTTCCTTTGGCATCTTTGTTTACAGGCATATTCTTCACAATGGCAATCGGACCTCCAACTTTTTTATATCCCTGAACTTTTTTATTGAAAATTAATTTAAATTGTTTAATCTGATATGTTAAACTCTCAATAGTAAGCGTAAATCCTCTTTTGATAGCCCCAAGAAAATCGTAATTATTATGAACATAATATTTTTCAACTTCTTTGAAAGATAAAATTCCGATGGTTCCATCCTTTGAAACAGGGATTTTCAGATCAGCTACCTGATTGTTTCTCAATACCTGGAAGTCTGTAACTTTTCCTGCATTAGGAACTACCAAAGGCTTTAGTTGATCGTAGTATTCTATAGGTTTCCCGTTGATGGCAAGAATTTTGTCTCCAACTTTCAATCCTGCATCCATAGTAGATTTTGTAACAATGGTGTCAACTACGGGAGCCATTCTTGGCGTTAAAAAAGATCTTGGTTCAGGATCCTGGAACGCCATTGCTTTTCCGTCGTCGCTTGTTGGGAAAGTAACTTCTTTACCGTTTCTTTCAACGGTAATTTCGTCGCTTAATAAAACATCTAGGGCCAATTTCTTGAAGTCCTTTTGGGTTTTTCCGTCTACTTTCAGGATTTTATCTCCATCCTGGAAGCCCATCTTTTTGGCAGCTTCCGTATAATGAAGAGGAGTCGTAATTTTATCTGCTTCGAAAATATGTTCCCCGTTTTTACCTACCAATGCTGAAAAAATAACCCAGGCAAGGAAAAAATTTACCGTCACCCCTCCCAACATGATAATCAGTCTCTGCCAAGCTGGTTTTGATCTGAATTCCCAAGGCTGAGCCGGTTTTTTCAACTGCTCCGTATCCATACTTTCATCTACCATTCCTGCGATTTTCACATAACCGCCGAAAGGAAGCCAGCCGATCCCATATTTTGTTTTTTCAGGATGTTTTCTCCAGTCGTTGTCTGGTAATTTCGATATATCGATAGCAACTTCTCTCTTTTCTCCGTTTACTTCAATAATTTCCGTGTCCGGAAGGTTTTTAGAGAAAAATTTATACTGCCACTTTCCATTGATTTTTTTCATTGAAAAAATTGAAAACCAAGGGTCGAAAAACAGGAAAAACTTTTCTGCTCTGGTCTTAAACCACTTTGCGGGTAAAAAGTGCCCAAGCTCATGAAGGACTACTAAAATAGAAATACTTAAAATGAACTGGAAAATCTTGATTGCTAATTCCATTAATACTTTTTATGTTTAATTTGCAAAGGTAACAATTATCAAAACTATGCCAAATAAAAAAGCCCCTCGAAATGAGAAGCTTTGTCATATAATAGGATGATTTTTTATAAATTGATCGATACTCCCAGACTGCCATTGTTTCCGACTTCTGCAAAAACGCCGATTCTTTCGGTGAAAAAGTATCTGGCTCCGATATGAGCACCCAATCCGAAATCACTTCCCACAACTCCTACATCAATTCCGGGATAGATGTCCAGTTTTTCCGGAAGCTGTAATGCATCCTTTAAATGAAAATTGAGCCTTCCGAAAACAAAGACACGATTGTCATCATCATTATCTTTATAATTATCAAAATAAGCATTAAGACCCGCTCCTACAGATATAAGTCTGTTTAATCCATAATCATAAGTTCCCGTAATTCCCGTTCCGTATCCCCAAGCGCTCAATCCGGCGTTAATCTTCTGATCTCCTTTTCCTGTCCATGCCTGTGCGTTTGCTGTCGCCCCAAAGAATATTATCATGAGCATAAAAACCAATTTCTTCATAAATTTTACTTTTTCGATGTTATTACTAAAAAATATCCGCATCAAAAATAGAACCGAAATCAAAGTAAAATCGTATTTTTATTGAAGTTTTTATATAAAATTTAATCACAAAAGAGATTATGTTATTTAACATTTGTTTAATTCTTTTGCGGTGAAAACTTTTACAATTTAAAAAATATGAAAATCACAGGACTCAATTTAGATATTGTCTGGAAAAATAAAACAGAAAATTTTCAATTAATAGAAAAAGAACTTCAGAATCAGGAAGCAGATTTGTTTCTTCTTCCTGAAATGTTTTCCACGGGATTTTGTATGGATGCCTCAGAGGTTGCCGATCGAAATCAGGAGTCTCTGGAGTTTTTAAAGAAAATGGCGAAAGAAAAAAATGCGGCTTTTTGCGGAAGCGCATCTGTGGAGGAAGACGGAAAATTTTACAATAGAATGTATTTTGTGCAGCCGGACTCTGAGGTAGATTTTTATGATAAAAGACATTTGTTTTCCTTTTCGGGAGAGGATAAAATATATACTCCGGGAAGGGAAAGAATTGTTCTGAACTACAAAGGT
This sequence comes from uncultured Chryseobacterium sp., assembly GCA_965651845.1. GTDB lineage: Bacteria > Bacteroidota > Bacteroidia > Flavobacteriales > Weeksellaceae > Chryseobacterium. The sequence continues at coordinate 2,726 of CBFGVN010000066.1, forward strand.
TTCAAAATTTTACTGCAAGTATGTTATGATCTTCGTTTTCCTGTTTTTGCGAGGAATAATGATGATTATGACATGATTTTATACGTAGCCAACAGGCCCGAAAAAAGAGTAGGTGCATGGGAACATCTGCTGAAAGCCAGAGCAATTGAAAATTTATCTTTTGTATTTGGGCTAAACAGAATCGGGACAGATGGAAACAATCTGTTTTATCAGGAAAGTTCACATTGTTTTTTTGCTGATGGAAAAGAAATTTCCCAAAAAAAAGGAAATATTGTTTCAGCAGAATTGAATATGGAAGAATTGAAGAATTTCAGAAATCACTTCCAATTTTTGAATGACCGGGATTCCTTTTCGATTGACTTATGATATTGAGTCTCAGGCTAAAGTTGAGAAAATCTTAGCCTGAACTTTAATATTAAGCATATTGTTTTAAAAGTTGAGTTAAAGTATTCACATCATGAACACCGCTTTCCTTCCAAAGCATTTCTCCTTTTTTGAAAATGGCTAAAGTAGGAACTCCACGTACGCCATACTGATTGGCAAGTGCAGGATACTGATCCACATCTACTTTGATGATTCTTGCTCCTTCGCCTACGTTTTCTTTTACTGTATTTAAGACCGAAGACTGAACCTTGCATGGTTGACACCAGGTTGCAAAAAAATCAATTAGAACAGGTCTCTCGGAGTCAATTATTTCCTGAAATTTTTGTGACATAATGGTTTATTTAAAAAAAAACACTTTAGTTTATGTAGTTTAAAATGAATCAAAATCACTGAAAAGAATCATCGAAAAATGTCGAAAAACTTTGTGTTTTTAATTGTTTTATTCGGATAAACTAAAGTGTCATTACTTATTATTATTTTTCAGAGGATTTTTCATCCTGAATGGCTTTTACATTTTTCCAGCTCGTGCCGTCGTAAACTTCCACTCCATTTTTCTTTAAAATTTGTACTGCTTCATCGGCCTGGATTCCTTTATTGCAAAATACAACCACTTTTTTACCTTTCAGCGATTCTGCATTATTCTGAATTTCGGCTAGAGGAATATTAACAGCATTTTTGGCAGTTCCTTCCGCATATTGTTCTGCGACTCTCACGTCTACCAACGTCACATCCGGGCTGTTGACAACTTCTCTTAGATTCGCTTTGGGAGTTTCTGATACTGCTGCTGTTTTACAGGCGTTCAACACCAAAGTTGCAGCAATAATAATTCCAAAAATATAAACTTTCACTATTTTATTTTACAACGTTTTCGACTGGCAGACAAAATCACTTATCGGAAATTTTTCTGTTTTTTTTATTCCGTTGAAGCCACCTTCTATTTCAGTAAAGTTTCTGATTCCGTGTGAATTGAGGATGCTTGCTGCAATCATGCTTCTGTAACCTCCTGCACAGTGAAGGAAAAAATGTTCGGAATCATCAATCGATTTTACCCAATCGCTGATCGTGTCCAAAGGCTTATTGTAAGCATTATCAATATGTTCTGCAGAATATTCTGTCAGCTTTCGAACATCAATTACTTTTGAATTTTCAGTAAATTGTCCCGCAAACTCGGACGGAGAAATTCTTTTTACTTCATCAATCTCTTTGTCTGCGTTTTTCCACGCTTCAAAACCTCCTTTTAGATAACCTAAAACATTATCAAAACCAACTCTGCTTAATCTTGTGATGGCTTCTTCTTCCGTACCTTCGTCAACAACCAATAAAAGCGGATGTTTTACATCAACAATTAAAGTTCCTACCCAAGGTGCAAAGTCTCCTTTTAAGCCGATATTTACCGAATTTGGAATAAATCCTTTATGGAATTCCGCAGCACTTCTCGTATCTAAAATTAAAGCTCCGGTTTCTTCTGCAAATGCTTCAAAATCTTCAACAGGAATTTGCGTTAAGCCTTTGTTCATAACATTATCAAGACTTTCGTAGCCGCTTTTATTCATCGCTACGTTCATTCCGAAATATTTCGGGGGAGCCGTCAATCCGTCCAGAACTTCTTTAATGAAAGATTCTTTGTCCGGTTGGTTTAAGGCATAATTTGTTCTTTTCTGATTTCCTAAAATATCAACAGTTTCTTTCTGCATATTTTTTCCACAGGCAGAACCTGCGCCGTGAGCCGGATATACCGTAATACTGTCGTCCAAAGGCATAATCTTCGTCTGAAGGCTGTCGTATAAAATTCCGGCAAGATCTTCCTGGGTTAAATTTGTGGCTTTTTGAGCAAGATCAGGTCTTCCAACATCTCCTAAAAATAGAGTATCTCCTGTGAAAATTGCAGTTTCAACCCCATTTTCATCGATAAGAAGATACGTTGTACTTTCCATGGTATGACCGGGAGTGTGAAGAACTTTTATTTTTACTTTTCCTATTTCGAAAATCTGGTTGTCTTCGGCAATGATTGCTTCAAACTCAGGTTGAGCAGTCGGCCCGTAAACGATCGGAGCTCCCGTTTTTTTACTTAAATCCAAATGACCCGAGACAAAATCTGCATGGAAGTGCGTCTCAAAAATATATTTTAAAGTTACATTGTCTTTCTCTAAACGGTCCAGATAAGGTTTTACTTCTCTTAATGGATCAATGATCGCTGCTTCATTTTCTGATACGATGTAGTAGGCGCCCTGTGCAAGGCAGCCTGTATATATTTGTTCAACTTTCATTCTTCTGTAACAGTTTTGTTATTTTCAATATACAAAAATCGTGTTTATTTTTTTAAAACAAGCTAAAAATAAAGAATCTATGCTAATAGAATAAATCTATAAAGTTTTTTCTGCTCGGATTATTTAAAATAAACCTTCGATTATTTCAAGCGCTAAAATAAACATATTCATAAGAATTACTAACTGAAATTAATCATGATTAAATTCTATGCCCGAATATTTTCCAAAAACTTTTATATTTATAAGTTAAAAAAATCAAATGGCAGACAAAACACAATTTATTAATGAACTGAATGCAAGATATACTCCGAAAGGAGAACATATTATTTTAGGAAAAGGAATGCTGGATGGAGAAATTGTTCCCGAAGTAAACGTTACAATTCCTTTGAAAACCATTAACCGCCACGGCCTTATCGCAGGGGCAACGGGAACGGGTAAGACCAAAACTTTGCAGGTTTTTGCAGAACAGCTTTCGCATGCAGGAATTCCTTCTCTGGTTTTAGATATCAAAGGCGATTTTTCAGGGATTGCGGAAGCGGGGACAGAAAATGCTGCCATCCAAGAGAGATATGCCAAGACACAACTTCCTTACAATCCACAGGCTTTTCCCGTAGAATTGATGACGATTTCCGGGGAAAGAGGAGTAAAGCTGAGAGCTACGGTTACCGAATTCGGACCTGTTTTATTAAGTAAGATTTTACAATTGAATGAAACCCAGCAAAGTATAATGTCGATTGTATTCAAATATTGTGATGATAAAGGTCTCCCTTTAATTGATCTGAATGATCTTAAAAAAGTTTTACAATACGTCACTGAAAACCCGCAAGGTAAGGCTGAGCTGGCTTCTGATTACGGATCGATTGCTTCCGCTTCTTTGGGAGCGATTTTAAGATCGATCGTTGCGCTGGAACAGCAGGGAGCATCCAGCTTTTTCGGAGAATTGAGCTTTGATGTTCATGATTTGCTGCAGACAAGAGATGGAAAAGGAGTAGTGAATATTCTGAGAGTTGCAGATATTCAGAGTAAACCGCAATTGTTTTCGACTTTCATGTTGTCGCTTTTTGCGGAAATTTACATGACTTTCCCTGAAGAAGGCGATAGCGGAAAACCGAAATTGGTTTTATTTATAGATGAAGCCCATTTGATTTTTGATGAATCTTCAAAAGCACTGGTTTCACAGATCGAAACAATGGTAAAGCTGATCCGTTCAAAAGGAGTCGGAATTTATTTTATTACACAGATTCCGGGAGATGTTCCTGAAGCGGTGTTATCCCAATTAGGATTGAAGATACAGCATGCGTTGAGAGGTTTTACGGCAAAAGATAAAAAAGAGATTTCGAAAGCGGTTGAAAATTATCCGACAACGGAATTTTATGATGCTCCAACACTAATTCAGAATTTAGGAATAGGGGAAGCTTTTATTACGGCACTGGATGAAAAGGGAATTCCGACGCCGTTGGTTCACACCTATTTGATTTCTCCGGAATCCAGAATGGATGTGCTGAATGATGCGGAAATCACAGAGCTTACCAACAAATCTGCGCTGGTTGCAAAATATGAAAAGCTGGTGGATAATGATTCTGCCTATGAAATTTTAGTAAGAAGAATGGAGGAAGCAACGCAGAATACTGCTCCGGATCAAAAGTCGCGGCCGGTGAAAGAAGAACCCGGAATGTTTGAGCAGGTATTGCAGAGTAAAGCGGGAAGAACTTTTACCAGTACTTTAATGAGAGAGGGCGCAAAAGCTATTCTTGGAATGCTGGGATTAGGCGGAAGAAGGAGATAAAATTATATTTTTTCTTATTTTAGCGGGATTGTCGTTATTGTATGTGGAATTTATCCATAAAATTTATTATATTTAGTTTACAGCAAATGCTTAAGCTCAAATTAAAATTTTAATCAAAAAATAAAGTTGTATAAAATTTAAATGTATTCAATAATTGATATAGAAAGTAATGGTGCAGGTTACAGAAAAGAATGCATTATAGATATTGCCATTTACAGATATGATGGTCAGAAGATTGTAGACCAGTTTATATCTCTTGTGAATCCGGAAAGCGATATCACCCCTTTTGTGCAGAAACTGACCAGTATTACCCCGAAAATGGTAAAAACGGCACCGAAATTTCATGAAATTGCCCGAAGAATTGTTGAAATTACCCAAAATACAACACTGGTAGGGCACAATATCGACTTTGATTACAGAATGCTCCGCCAGTCTTTCAATCGCTTAGGTTATGATTTTAAAATCAATACATTAGATACAATTCCTTTAGCAAAAAAACTGATCCCGGATGAGGTAAGCTATTCTTTGGGAAAACTGGTGAAATCGTTGGGAATTCCTTTAACAAACCATCACAGGGCGGAAGGCGATGCCCGTGCAACACTGGAACTGTTTAAATTATTGGTTTCAAAAGATACAGAAAACGAGATCATCCAAAAGCAGCACGAGGAAACAAATGCTAAGACTTATATTAACAAAATCAAGGAGTTAACACAAGATCTTCCGAATGAGAAAGGATTTGTGTACTTCCAGAATGAAGAAGGAAAGATCATTTTTTCTGATCACGTTCAGGATATTAATAAATTTTCTAAAAAAGTTTTTAATTCCAAGTCTAAAAAATGGGAGGTGATTCAGCAGACGGTTGAGCAGATCAATTTTGAGCTTACCGGAACGGATATTATTGCCAAATTAATTTTAAACTCAAAAGGCATTAAGAAAAGAGAAGTGCTTCCGTTCGGCCTTTATCACAGGAATAATAAATATATCGTTGAAAAAAATAAGCTGAATAAGACTGAAAAACCTATTCTGAAATTCAGATCTTTTACACAGGGCTCGAAAGCAACACAATTTTTCGGAAAGATTGAAGAATACAGCGATATCGATACTTTCAAAAAGAAAATCGATTTCAAAAAGAGAAATGAACTTTGGCTCGGACAGGGAAGAAAATTGGGCGAAAAATTATTCTTAATTATAGAAAACGGGAAGGTAGCTTCTTACGGTTTTTATGAGCTTTTTACCCAAATCCAGACACTGAGTAAATTGTCTAAATTAAAAATAGATCTCCTTTTTCAGTCCACAGATTTGAATAATGAGCTTCAACTGGCATTGCTTCGTGGTGATTTTGAAACACTGCCATTGCCGAAATAATTAATCTTTTATCAGTTCAGTAATTATCTTTCTCCAAAACAATAAATTTGGACTCAATAAATTGTGCAATCTATTGTCAATGTTGCATTGTTATTGTTTTTAACTGTGTTGGTTTTAATTGGAAATTATTTAAATCAATAAAATAAAAAACTTTTAAAATATACTGAAAAAGCATTTTATTCTGTTAAAGCTAAATTAAAAGAATAATCTTCTATGTGATTGATTTTAAATTATAAACAATTTCTCACTACCTTTGCACTTTCTTATTAACAAAAAAGAAGTTTTACTTATTAATTATGAATTCAAAAGAATTGTTACAGATTGCCAATGAGTTTGGCACACCGGTGTACGTTTATGATGCTGAATCTATTAAAACTCAATATGAGAAACTTACATCTTCTTTTTTAAAACACACTAAGTTCTTCTATGCTGCGAAGGCTTTGACAAACATTAATATTCTTAAGTATGTCAAGAACTTGGGTGCTTCTTTGGATTGTGTATCGATTAATGAAGTGAAACTTGGACTAAAGGTTGGATTTCCGAAAGAGAAAATATTATTTACACCCAATTGTGTGGATCTTGCTGAGATTGAAGAAGCGATGCAGTTTGGAGTGCATATTAATATAGATAATATTTCTATTCTCGAGCAGTTTGGAAACAAATTCGGGCATTCTTATCCGATTTTTGTAAGAATTAACCCGCATATTTTTGCAGGAGGTAATTATAAAATTTCAACAGGTCATATCGATAGCAAATTCGGTATTTCAATCCATCAGCTTCGTCATATCGAGAGAGTGATGAAAACAACAAACCTGAATGTTGAAGGGCTTCACATGCATACAGGAAGCGAGATCAAAGATCCTGAAGTTTTTTTACAGGCTTTGGATATCATGCTTGAACTTTCCGAACATTTCCCGAATCTTAAATACCTGGATATGGGAAGCGGATTCAAAATTCCGTATCAGGACGGTGAAGAAGAAACGGATGTAAAAACGCTGGGTAAAAAAGTAGAAAAAGTAATCTCTGAGTTTTCAAAATCTACAGGAAGAAAGTTTGAGCTATGGTTTGAGCCGGGTAAATTCCTTGTTGGAAAAAGCGGTTATTTATTGGTAAAAGCCAATGTCATCAAGCAGACAACAGCTACAGTTTTTGTTGGAGTGAATTCCGGATTCAATCACCTGATTCGCCCGATGTTCTACGATTCTTATCATGTTATTGAAAACTTATCTAATCCTAAAGGAGCGGAGAGAATTTATACCGTAGTCGGAAATATCTGTGAAACAGATACTTTTGCATGGGACAGAAAATTGAATGAAGTAAGAGAAGGCGATATTCTGGCGTTCCATAATGCGGGAGCTTATGGTTTTGAAATGAGTTCAAACTTTAATTCAAGATTAAAGCCTGCAGAAGTATTATTCCTGGATGGAAAAGCTCATCTGATCAGAAAAAGAGATGAATTTGAAGATTTATTGAGAAACCAGATTGAGGTATTGTAGATAAATTAGAATAAATATTTAAAAAGAAACTTCGCCCAACGGTGAGGTTTCTTTTGTTTTTGATGTAATTTTGTTTTGTTTAATCGATAATAATACGCTTATGAAAACACTAGCATTATTTATAGGTCTTTTTATATCAAATTTTGCCTTTGCACAATTCGATGTCGAGGAAAGAGATGATAATATGATCACGGAAAACAACAAGAATATTTTAAAAATAGATATCAAGGAACCATTATTGCAGGTTGCAGTTAAAAACTGTAATGATTTTAAAGCCGCAAGTTTTGAAGGCGGAATTCCTGTTTACAAGGAAACCTTGAGAAGATACATGTATGATTATCTGAATACAGACTTCTACGTATTAAATGGAGATTTTATCTTCACCCTTACAATAGACCAGACCGGAAAAGTTACCAATATCGAAGGTTCCCCGAAAGTTGCCAATAGTGAAGTATTCTTTGATGATATGAAATATGTCGTAAGAAGGATCAAAAAAAACTGGGCGCCCGCAATGTGCAACGGACAGCCTGTAACATCACAAGTGAAAATAAAAATGAATTTGTCTTCTATTGCTACGGATGTGTAAAAACTGCTTTTATAACTAAGGAAAAAGACCTTTTTAATCTATCTTTACTGTTTTTAAGCGTAAGGCTTTTCACAGGAAAGCAATGACTGAATCCAAGTCATAGAATGACAAGATAAATGGAGTTTCCGTAGATTCTAAGTTTGTGCAAAAAATTAATTTTAATTCAGAAAATCAAGATGGATTAAATTCTGCCATTCTGTCACAAGATTTTGTATCTTTGCAAATTCAAAGAATTCTAAGTTTAATGTTTTAAAGTTCGGAGCTGCATGGCGAATACGCTTTAAACCTTAGACTTTAAACTATAAACAGATATTATCGTGCAAGAAAAATATATAGACGAAACAAAACAGGGAGAAGCTTTTGCGATTGCAGAAAAAGTGGGAAACTCTAAGAAATTGTTCTTGGAGAGCTATGGTTGTCAGATGAATTTCTCAGATTCTGAGATCGTTGCGTCGATTCTTAATGAGCAAGGCTATAACACCACCCTGAAAGTGGAAGAAGCCGATCTTATTCTTTTAAATACATGCTCAATCCGCGAAAAAGCTGAGCAAACTGTGAGAATGCGTCTTTCTCAGTTCAAAAATCTAAAGAAAGAAAAACCGAACATGACGGTCGGTGTTCTAGGTTGTATGGCGGAAAGGCTGAAAACCAAATTTTTAGAAGAAGAACAATTGGTCGATCTTGTGGTTGGTCCGGATGCATACAGGGATTTACCCAATTTGTTAAAAGAAACTGAAGACGGAAGAGATGCCATCAACGTAATTCTTTCAAAAGAAGAAACTTACGCGGATATCAACCCTGTTCGTTTGGGTGGAAATGGAGTAACAGCTTTCGTTACCATTACAAGAGGCTGTGATAATATGTGCACATTTTGCGTAGTTCCGTTTACAAGAGGCAGAGAGAGAAGCCGTGATCCGCATTCGATTTTAGAAGAATGTAAAAGTCTTTGGGAAAGCGGGTATAAAGAAATTACCTTATTAGGACAAAACGTAGATTCTTACCTTTGGTATGGAGGCGGACCTAAAAAGGATTTCGCAAAAGCATCAGAAATGCAGAAAGCAACTGCCGTTAATTTTGCTCAATTGCTTGATTTAGTGGCTAAAGCTGTCCCGGAAATGAGAATAAGATTCTCGACATCCAACCCTCAGGATATGAGTCTGGATGTGTTCAAGGTGATGGCAAAACATGAAAACATCTGTAAATATGTTCACCTTCCGGTTCAGAGCGGAAGCAACAATATGCTGGAAGCCATGAACAGACAACATACGCGTGAAGAATATTTAGATTTAATTAAAAAAGCTAAAGAAATTGTTCCCGAAGTTGCATTTTCTCAGGATATGATCGTTGGTTTCTGTAACGAATCTGAGGAGGATCACCTGGATACATTGAGCTTGATGAGAGAAGTAGAGTATGATTACGGTTATATGTTCGCTTACTCAGAAAGACCCGGAACTCCGGCGCATAAGAAAATGGAGGATAATATTTCTGCAGATGTGAAACAGAGACGTCTGGCGGAAGTCATTGCTTTACAGGGCGAATTGTCCAGAAAACGTATGAAATCTTACGTTGGAAAAACACACAAAATTTTAATTGAAGGAATTTCCAAAAAGAATAAAAACCAGTGGAAAGGAAGAAATTCCCAGAATGCAGTTTGTGTTTTTGAAATGCTGGAAGGACAAAAAATTGGTGACATTGTGGATGTTTTTGTGTTTGACAATACGCAAGGCACGCTTTTAGGGGAGACTGTATAGAATTTAGATAAGTTCTTCAAACAATGAATAATCTACAATCACAACAACTGCTC
>CBFGVN010000067.1:0-12303 GCA_965651845.1 uncultured Chryseobacterium sp.
TATCGGACACACGCGATTCCATATTATATAAAATACTTACTATGAATCATAAACCCGTTGAAGGTTTTTCTAAATTGACAAAACAAGGAAAAATCGATTGGCTTGTTAACGAATATCTTGAAGGAAACGAAGAATATCAGCATATATTAAAACAATACTGGAACGAAAATGGTGATCTCCAGAAACTTCATGAGGAATTTTCTGAAAATACGATCTCCAATTTCTATATGCCTTACGGAATTGCTCCGAATTTCTTAATCGACGGAAAGTTATTCGCTCTTCCCATGGCTGTTGAAGAAAGCTCGGTTGTAGCTGCTGCTTCAAAAGCTGCTAAATTCTGGATTGATAAAGGCGGTTTTAAAACAACGATCATCAACAACGAAAAACTGGGACACACTCACTTTATATTTAACGTAGAATCTCATAAACTGCTTCATTTTTTCAATTTTAATTTAAAAAAGAAATTATTTGAAGCAACGGAAGACATCACAGCCAATATGAGAAAGCGTGGCGGTGGAATTTTAGATATAAAATTAATTGATAAAACTTCCGAAATGCCGAATTATTATCAACTTAAAGCAAGTTTTGATACGGTAGATTCGATGGGTGCGAATTTCATTAATTCTTGTCTCGAGCAGTTTGGAAAAACGCTGAAACAGGAAGTGGCGATAAGTGAAGATTTTACGCAGGAAGAGAAAAATTCTTTACAGATCGTGATGAATATTCTTTCGAATTTCACGCCGGATTGTATTGTAAGGGCTGAGGTTTCATGTGAAATTGAAGATTTGAAGGACGACAGTGGAATTTCCAATGATGAATTTGCATCAAAATTCAAACAGGCGGTAACCATCGCTGAAATTGAGCCTTTCCGTGCAACGACTCATAACAAAGGCGTAATGAATGGAGTAGATGCGGTAGTAATCGCAACAGGAAACGATTTCAGGGCTACCGAAGCCTGCGCACACGCTTATGCAGCGAGAGACGGGCAATACAGATCATTAACGCACTGTACAATAGATAACGGAATTTTCAGATTCTGGATTGATCTTCCGATTTCCGTAGGAGTTGTGGGAGGTTTAACGAATCTTCATCCGTTGGTAAAATTCTCTCTGGCTCTTCTGGGAAAACCTTCTGCTCAGGAATTAATGAGTATTCTGGCCGTTTCAGGCTTGGCTCAGAATTTTGCGGCATTGCGTTCTTTGGTGACTACCGGAATCCAGAAAGGACACATGAAAATGCACCTGCTGAATATTTTAAACCAACTGGGCGCAACAGAAGAAGAAAAGCAACATTTTGTGACTTATTTTAAGGATAAAACGGTGAGTCATCATGAGGTTATCAATGAGTTTAACAGAATGAGAGGACTATAATGTTGGGAATTATTGTCTCAGCTTTTATGCTGGCTTTTGGAATTTTTCTGAAAGTGACTAAAAATCCGGGTTTAGCTCAAAATAAAAAATTTGCGTGGATTTTTATCGGAATTGGACTGGTATCATTAATATTCAAGATTATAAATTATAAATTATAAATGAAAACAATTACTTTGGTTTTTGGAGCCGTTTACGGAATGTTATCCGTGATTTTAGGTGCATTCGGCGCACACGCTTTAAAGAAAATTTTGTCTGTGGAAAGGCTGGAAAGTTTTGAAACGGGAGTGAGATATCAAATGTATGCTGCATTTTTTCTACTGATTATCGGCTACATTTTAAAATTTGACACATCGTCTCAGAAATGGATTTCAATTATGATGATTGCAGGAACGATGCTGTTTTCTTTCAGTATTTATTTTTTGAGCCTGCAGGATTATTTAGGTGCAAACCTAAAGTTTTTAGGTCCGATCACTCCGCTTGGAGGTTTATTGATGATCCTAAGCTGGGGAATGCTGATTTTTTATTTTGCTAAGAATAGAATATAAATTTAGGCGAAAAAGCTAAAAAGCAAAGAGGCAAAAAAGCTTTAAACTACTTTCTGAATTATTTTAACGAATAGTATTTGCGATGTCATGCTGAGCTTGTCGAAGCATCCCAATGTATTATACTCACTAAATATCCGAGAATACAACAAAGATGATTGTAATTTTTTAAATTAAATCAAATGAAAATCAACAGACGCCGCCGAATCATCCGAACGTTTAATCTGCTGGATCAGCCTATCAGATTCAATCCATTTGTATTCAGCCGGACTTTTTTCATGTGGGCTATTACGGGGTTGGTTGGTGGTATCATTGCCGGTCTTTATTGGATTGTCCTTGAACATTTTACTGAGTTTTTGGCAGAATTTAAAGGATGGATGGTAATTCCGACGATGGCAATTTGTGGTTTATTGGCAGGGCTTGTCATCCATTTCATCGGTGATCCGGGAGAAATTCATTTGATTGTTAATAATATCAGGTTTAATAAAGGAAAATTAGATCCAAAAAATAATCCTTCCATGATTTTGTCCTCACTTTTTTGTGTGGCTTCGGGTGGAAGTTTAGGTCCGGAGGCGCCTTTGGTTCAGGTGACGGGTTCTACGGGAACCTATTTAGGAAAAATATTCAGGTTGAAAGGTGAAGAATTACGCTCATTAAGTATTGCCGGAATGGCGTCTGGTTTTACAGCGCTTTTTGGCGCTCCGCTTGGTGGGAGTCTTTTTTCTTTGGAAATTCTTCATCATAAGCACGCTGTTGAATATTACAAAGCAATTATTCCCGCATTGGTAGCGAGCTGTTTCAGTTATCTGATGTTTGCTTTAATTATTCATTTGGGAATTGGTGCGACATGGGATTTGAAAGCTTATCATTACACGGGAGTTTATGATTTTCTTTACGCTTCACTATTCGGAATTGTAGGAACGTTATTTGGCTGGATTTTTATTTTCGTAGTAAAATTTTTCAAAAAAATCTTTGAATACAGAAAATTCCCGATTTACATTAAAACTTTTGTCGGCGGAATTATTTTAGGAGTTATTGCCTTCTATTTTCCATTAACGAGATATTTCGGGCACAATGAAATTAACCAGTTAATTACTGGAAATTACGCTTTGAGTTTCTTAATTATTATATTGATTTTCAAAATATTAGCTATCGCTGTCACAGTAACTTCCGGATGGAGAGGTGGTTTTATCATTCCGCTTTTCTTTGTGGGAACAACGTTAGGTTTAATTATTCATAATTTATTTCCGACTGTTGACACAACGCTGGCTATTGTAAGCTGTATGGCTGCAATTAATGCCTGTGTCACAAGAACTCCGATGAGCACGACGATCATTTTGGGAACTTTAACAGGCTTTACATATTTTGTTCCGATACTTTTTGCAAGTCTTACAGGTTATTTTCTGGCTCCGAAAATTCCGTTTATAGGGTCACAATCTGAAAAATTATCCGAAGAATAGGAGAAAATAAAAGATATGTTAAAAATCAAGTTCTCTGAACTTTAAATTTTAAGTCAATAAACTTGAACTTCCGTGTCTTTTTATTAAATTTGTCAACCTTTAAATTTTAAAATAAAATAATAAAAATAATATGAATCTTCACGAGTATCAATCAAAAGAGATTTTATCAAAGTATGGAGTAGCTATCCAACGTGGTTTCGTTGCAAACAACGTAGATGAAGCTGTAGCTGCTGCTGAAAAACTAACTGCTGAAACCGGAGCTCAGGGCTGGGTGGTAAAAGCACAGATTCACGCAGGTGGTCGTGGTAAAGGTGGTGGTGTAAAGTTTTCTCCAAACATGGATAAGCTTAAAGAAAACGCTCAGAACATCATCGGAATGCAGTTGATTACTCCACAAACTTCTGCTGAGGGTAAAAAAGTAAACTCTGTTTTGATCGCTGAGGATGTATATTATCCGGGTGAGTCTGAAACTAAGGAATTTTATGTTTCGATCCTTTTAGACAGAGCTGAAGGTAAAAATACAATCGTATATTCTACTGAAGGAGGTATGGATATTGAGCATGTTGCTGAAGTAACTCCTCATTTGATCCACAAAGAAATCATTGATCCTGCTTTAGGTCTTCAGGGATTCCAGGCTAGAAAAATTGCTTTCAACCTAGGTCTTGAAGGAAATGCTTTCAAAGAATTCGTAAAATTCATCGGTTCTTTATATAATGCTTATACAGGTATTGATGCTTCTCTTTTTGAGATCAACCCTGTATTGAAAACTTCAGATAACAAAATCATCGCTGTTGATGCTAAAGTAACTTTGGATGACAATTCATTATTCCGTCACAAAGATCTGGCTGAGCTTAGAGATACTAGAGAAGAAGATCCAATGGATGTAGAGGCTGGTGAAGCAGGTCTTAACTTCGTGAAGCTTGACGGTAATGTTGCTTGTATGGTAAACGGAGCTGGTCTTGCAATGGCTACAATGGATATCATTAAATTATCTGGTGGTAACCCTGCAAACTTCCTTGACGTTGGTGGAACTGCTGATGCTCAGAGAGTACAGACAGCTTTCGGAATCATCTTAAGAGATCCAAACGTAAAAGCTATCTTGATCAACATTTTCGGAGGTATCGTAAGATGCGACAGAGTTGCTCAAGGGGTTGTAGACGCTTACAAAGCTATGGGAAGCCTTCCTGTTCCATTGATCGTAAGATTACAAGGTACAAATGCTGTTGAAGCTAAACAATTGATCGATGATTCTGGTCTTCCGGTTCATTCTGCTATCACTTTGGAAGAAGCAGCAAACAAAGTAAAAGAAGTTTTAGCTTAATCTAAAATTTTTACATAAAATAAAACCGTTTCATTTTTGAGACGGTTTTTTGTTTTCATTAATAGGTTGAAATCATCAATGGGAACGGGCTTTAGCCCGTTTATAGGAAAAATGTTCTACTGGGCTTAAGCCAAAAACTATTTGACGATTAAGTTTTTATTTTCTAATATAAGTTTTGGCTAAAGCCGTTAGGTGGATTTAATAAAAAAAACGGGCTAAAGCCCGTTCCCATTGATCATAAATACTATTATTTCAAATTCTTTATATATGATTTCTATTTTTAATCATGATTTTCGTTGATTAAAGTATCACCGTTAGTAATATTAATACTCGTCGGCATTACCAACTGGATGTTATCTGAATCCAGACGTTGCTTGATTTTCATTAAAGCTTCATTTTTCACCAGAGCCATATTGGCTCCGATTTTCATCCAAAATTTAGCCTGGAGATTAAAAACGCCTTGTTTTAGGTCTGTGAAAATAACTTCAGAGGTATCCGGCTTGTCTGCGTTTTCCAAATTCTTTATCACCTCTAAAATTCCTAATTGAGCTTTATTGATGTCTTCATCGGCAGGAATTTCAAAATTTAAAATAATTCTTCGTTGAGGTGAAGCGGTAATATTTGAAAAAGGAGCATTAAAAACCACCTGATTAGGGATATACACTTTTTTACCGTCATCGGTAATGATTTTTGTGGTTAAAAATCCGATTTCAGAGACCGTTCCTGAGTTGGTACCGATGGTAATGTAATCTCCGACTTTAAAGGCTTTGTCAATCCCGATTAACATTCCTGAGAAAATACTTGAAACCAAATCTTTTAAAGCAACTCCGGCAATAACTCCGGCAACTCCCAAGCTTCCGATAAATTTCCACAGGAAGTTGCTGAATCCCATGATCTCAAGTGCTATGAAAGTTCCCATGATCATAATGATAAATCTGAAAACACTTATTAAGGTGACCAGCGAACTTTCTTTTTTGCTTTTAGGAAAAAATTTATGGAAAAACTTTACTGCAATCAGGCTTAAATATTTACTGGTAATCAGGAAGAACGAAAATACCAGAATTCCTACTATTAGTTTTGGCGTAAGCTCTGCAAATTTTAAATACCAGTCTTCTAATACTTTATAAACAACATCGAGATAGCTTAAACCATTTTTTTGCATGAAGTGAAATTATTTGTTTAAAGATAAAAAAAGTCAACAAAAATTTTGCCAGTCTCAAAAAGTCTACTAAATTTGTAGACTAATAAAACAAAATATTATGTCAATTAAACTAGGAGATACAGCACCAAACTTTCAGGCAGAAACATCCGCGGGAGATATTAATTTTTATGATTATCTGGGAGATTCTTGGGGAATTTTATTTTCACATCCGGCAGATTATACACCAGTCTGTACAACAGAATTGGGATATACTTCAAAACTAAAATCCGAATTTGAAAAACGCGGAACAAAAGTAATTGCTCTGAGTGTAGATGGAGTGGAAGATCACCTGAACTGGATTAATGATATTAATGAAACACAAAATACTGAAGTACAATTTCCCATTATTGCAGATAAAGAAAGGAAAATTTCAGAATTGTATGATTTTATTCATCCAAATGCTTCTGTAACGGCGACTGTACGTTCATTGTTGATTATTGATCCTGAGAAGAAAGTAAGACTAATTATCACTTATCCTGCTTCTACCGGTAGAAACTTCAATGAAATTCTGAGAGTGCTGGATTCTCTTCAATTAGTTGATTCGCATAAAATAGCAACACCTGTAAACTGGAAAAACGGAGATGATGTGATTATTCCTCCCGCCATATCTACAGAAGATGCCAGAAAAATATTTCCGAAAGGAGTTACAGAAATAAAGCCGTATCTGAGATATACGCCTCAACCGAATACATGATTTATTTGATTTTTTATAGTTTAGTTTTAATTTGTACGAAAAGCGCCTCAAAAATATTTTGAGGCGCTTTCAATGTTATATGTGAGGTGATTTTTATTTTACTTCGTTTATTACTTGCTTAGCTTTGGAAGTTGGTAAATAAATGCTAAATCCTAAATTGAAAGTAATATTAGAAGTTAGACCTTCATTACCAAAACCAGTAACTCCTGTATATTTCACTAATCCTTCAATCCCAATGTTTGGAGTGAAAAAATAAGAATAACCAGGCCCAACACCGAAATCAAGACCAGTTGTAGAAGTTCCTCCTTTTGTGTTTTGTCCTCCGATACCTACATTTCCCTCGAAGAACCATCTTCCATGATTTAATAGATTATCAACACCTTTCTCACCTGGGGAAAGATAGTAGCGTCCTAAACCACCTACTGCATATGTGAACGTTGTACCAGAATCTTTGTTAACTTTTTCAGTTCCAAGTGTAACATATCCTCCCACAGCTAAATTATCTTTGATAAAATAAGCTCCTTTAGGCTGGATTGAAATATTATATCCTGCGTCTGTGTTTAAACCGAACTTACTTGAAATAAGGCTGCTTCCAACCATCCAGTTACCTTTTTGAATTTGAGCGTTCATTGTTGTAGCTATTCCGGCTACAGCAAATATCCCTGTTAAGATTAGTTTTTTCATAATTTATCTTTTTTAATAATTAATGTTTATTATTTGGAAAGTATGAAAAAAAACAAGAAATGTGCCATTCTACCTCAATAATTGGTGAATTTTTATAAATATTGTTAATTTGATTAAAATTATTTTCTTTTATTTCGGAATTATAGTTAAAAATATAATTATATTAAGCAAATATCAAAATAATAGAAACTACAACACCGATAATGGTAAAAATAATTCCACGTTTAAAAATTTTTGTTTTAGGGTTAAACATCCAGAAGCTGGATATGACAAAAAAGAACAGAGAAATGCCAAAAAATGTATTTAGTGCCGAAAGTGCATCTTTAGATTGTGATTTGTGCAATTTTGTCATCTTATCCAAAACGAAAGGAAGTTCTTTTTTTGAGTATTTTGCTTCACCTGTAGCAGTATTATAAGTCCCCTGTTTAAACGTCAGGATGGTGCCTTCTGTTTTTTCAACTTCAAGACCTTTTATTTTTAATTCTTTTCCCAATTCTTTTTCGGAAAGATTTTTATCAATTACTTTTTCATATTTTTTCTCTTTCTTAAGAAAATCCGTATCTCTGTAAATCAACAAAACACCACTTACTGCATACACCGCCATGATTCCTGCCAGAAAATAACCAAGATATCGGTGCATAATTCTCATGAAACTCCTTGTGTCTTTGATCTTATTCATATCTTATCGTTTGTTTTTAAAGTTTAAAAGTGGAAACTGCAAAATTGCCGCTTCCACTCTTTATGAATTGTAATAATATTAATGATTAAAGCTTATAAGTCAATGTGAAATAATAATTTCTAGGGGTGATAGGGTTCACAGAATAATTTTCGTGAACATTGTAATTTACCACATCAAATAAATTTCCTATTTTTCCTTGAATCATGAATTTTTTCCATTCGTAGCCCAAACTTAAATCAATTGTTGTAAAGCCTTCAACATCGATCATTCTTGTAACCTGGGTTTGATTTTTTGTGTCATTCCAACCTGCTTTTCTGTCACCTGTATAGAATGCTGTTGCACCAACTCTTAATCCTTTAGCAAAATTTGTAAATGTGTAGAATACAGAAGCATTCGCTGTAACAGCTGGTGTTCTTACCAATCTTTGATCTTCAACATAGCCATAAACATCAGGAGTTTCTGTGTACACAGAATTATTGTATGATACTCCTCCTATTAATGATAAATTAGTAAGCGGGTTTCCAGTGATATCCAATTCTACACCACGACTTCTTACTTTACCTGCAAATTCTTTTAAATTGGAATCAGAATTTTGTGTTCCATCAGCTTTGAATCTTGCTGTGTTGTAAGTATTATTGTTTATGATTTGATAAGCAGTTAAGTTGATGGCTACTGTATTATTAAATACATTCTTTTTAATACCAATTTCATATTGATCTACAGTAGAAGGTTTTAATGATTCAAAATATACTGTAGTTCCTGTATTTGGAACGAATGAGTTTGTATAAGTTGCAAATACTGAAATGTTATCATTTGGATTATAAACAATACCAACTTTCGGAGAAAAAGCATGATCTTCCGTTTTAGCGCTTGTAGCAGCAACCGGATTATTTGGTAGAAATATTTTATCACTAGACTCTCCGTTTGTTAAATAAGAAAAACGTACTCCAGCTAATAATTTTAAAGATTTTGTTAGTTCTACAAGATCCTGTGTATAAATTCCCAATCTTCTTGTAGGAATTCTTCTTCTGTACGTTTTATCAGCGGTTGGCATTGCTCCTTCATTACTCCATGTAGAAGGATCATTTAGAAGTAATGTACCTAAAGTTGTACTGCTTAGTTTGAAAGTATATGAATCAGCCTGACCATAATCACCGTCGGCTCCTACTAAAAGTTTATGAACTATATTTCCTGTTTTAAATTCTCCATTTAAGTTGATCTGCAGGGAGGTGTAGTTTTGCTCATTATAAGTTCTTCCTACAGGTCTTGTCCAAGACGGATTGAAATTATTGTTTTTTGAATTATAAGCCCACTGAATCCTCTCTGTAGAAAAATAATCTTTAGTATAGTTTTGGTAAGAAGCTACAGCATTTAAAGCCCAGTTGGTATTAATTTTATGATTTAAAATAACATCGGTTGAAGCCTGTTGATTTGTTTGGTATTGCCAATTTGCCCCAAAGAATTGATTTCTTCCAACTTCTGTTGCCAATCTTGAAACTCCGGTAGCATTATCCGTTACACTTCCGATTCCAAAATCTGGTGTGAAGTTATGATATAAATAATCACCTTCTACAATTAACTGTGTATTTTCACTAAGGTTAAAAACAAAAGACGGGTTGAAGTAATTTTTTTTAGATTGTACTAAATCCCTGAAACTTTCAGCATACTCATAAGCCCCATTTACTCTAAAAGCAATGTTTTTTGATAAAGGTCCAAAAATATCAATTGTCGGTTTGTAAGAATTCCAACTTCCGGCACTGAAACCAACTGCACCTCCAAATTCGAATTTTGGTTTTTTTGTGATTAAGTTTACAATTCCACCAGGACCGACGTTTCCGTATAGCATTGCATTGGCTCCTTTTAAAACTTCAACTCTTTCCAAGCCGCTTACTTCAGGGAAAACACCACTATTTACTCTGGCTCCGTTTTTGAAAATATTATCGTTCCCAAATGTGAAACCCCGTCCTCCAAAACTATCCTGAGAGCCACCTCTTGCAGAAGTTAAGTAAATCCCATTTACATTCCTAATAACATCACTCAACTGTTTAGCCTGTTGCTGCTCAATGATTTCGTGTGTTACAATCGACATGGCTTGCGGATTTTCCATTACCGTAAGGTTTGACTTTGTAGAAAGTGGTCTCGCTTTGTTGGGATTTCCTGTTTTGTGTAGGTTGACATCTTCAATGGTCTGAACTCTGACAGTATCCGATTCAGTATCTTTCATTTGTGCAGATAAGGATACTGCTGTGAACAATAATCCTAAGGTAACCAGCTGTTTTTTCATTCGTCTATTATTATTTAGAGTAGTTTTAAATAAGTGGCAAAAGTAAGGCTTATTTAGAATTATTCGAAATAAAAATAATGATTTTTATCACTTTAATAAAGAATTAATAATTCCCAAACGCAACAAAACAGATAATATTTTTATAGATATATTTGTTAAAAATAAAAATTATGCAATTGGTAAAAGTAGGTTTGTGTGCATTCGGGATGAGCGGTAAGGTTTTCCATGCCCCATTCTTAAAGGAACATCCGGGATTTTTTATGTCTGCGGTAGTGGAAAGAAGTAAAGAAGATTCAAAAGAAAAATATCCTGAGGCAACCATTTATCGTTCGGTAGAAGAAATGCTGGAAAATGCAGATATTGAGCTGGTTGTAGTAAATACGCCCGTTCAGACTCATTTTGAATATACCAAAATGGCTCTCGAAGCCGGAAAAAATGTAGTGGTTGAAAAACCCTTTACAGTAAATGTTTCCCAGGCAGAAGAACTGGTAAAACTGGCAGAAGAAAAAGGGTTGTTTCTAAGTGTTTATCAGAACAGAAGGTTCGACCGCGATTATCTTCAGGTACAAAAAATCATGAGTGAAGGAAACTTAGGTAATATTAAAGAAGCCGAAATCCGTTTCGACAGATTCCGTACGGAGCCAAGCGGTAAAGCGCATAAGGAAAATCCGGAAGCCACAGGTTCCGGTTCCCTTCACGATTTAGGATCACATTTGGTCGATCAGGCGGTGCAGTATTTTGGTTTTCCGGAAAGATTGTTTGCAGATGTTTTTTCGATGAAAGGAAAGGAATTTGCGAATGATTATTTTGAAATTATTTTATTCTATCAAAATGATTTGAGAGTAAGGTTAAAATCTTCGGTTTTCACTAAGGAAGCGCATTATGCATATGTTATTCATGGGGAGAAAGGAAGCTTTTTACAGGAACGAACAGATAATCAGGAAAATGAATTGGCTGCAGGAGCTATTCCCGAATATGGAAAAGAATGGACACAGCCTTTAAAGGAACCGGATGGAATTCTGAATTATTTAAATGAAAATAAAGAAACTCAAAAAATTTTTACATCAAGCGAACCCGGAAATTATATGAATTATTATCAGCAGATCTATGAATTTATCGTCTTCGGATATGCATTGCCATCACCTGCACAGGAAATCATCAAGAACATGAAAATCATTGATGCAGCTTGGGAAAGCTCTAAAGAAGGGAAAACTGTGACTTTGTAAACATTTGAGTCAGAAAGTTTGAGTGTCGGGGAGCCTTAGGGTTTGAGAGTAGGGAAATTTAGAAAAAACGTTAAACAATTTACTCTCGAACACTCTCACCCTCCAATCCTCCAACTCCAAAACTCTCCAGCCCAATTATCCTTCTCCTAACATTTCCTGCAGTTCCAGCCATCTCAGCTCATGGTTTTCCAGTTTCTCGGAAATGGCTTCAAGGTCTGCAGAAAGTTTTGAAATCTTTTCATAATCAGATTCGTTGTTGAGAGAATCTAGAATTTCAGCTCTTTTCGTTTCCAGCTCGGGTATTTCTTTTTCGATGGTTTCTAATTCTTTTTGTTCTTTAAAGGAAAGCTTTTTCTTTTTAGAAACGTTTTGAGAAGAATTTGGTGCGGAAACAGGCTCTTTTACAGGCTCAACTTTCTGAGCTGCCGATTTTTCCAAAGATTCTTCACGACTTTTTGCTTCACGGTATTCTGAGAAATTTCCGACAAAATCCTTAATTTTTCCTTCTCCTTCGAAAGCTAAAATGTGATCAACAATTCTGTCCATAAAATATCTGTCGTGGGAAACGATAATCAATGAACCCTGGAATTGCTGCAAAAAGTTTTCAAGAACCGTTAACGTAGGAAGATCCAGATCATTCGTAGGTTCGTCAAAGATCAGAAAGTTCGGATTCTGATACAAAATATACATCAGATGCAGCCTTCTTTTTTCACCACCCGAAAGTTTTGAAATAGGAGAGTACTGAGTCTGGTCATCAAATAAAAATAATCTTAAAAATTGTGATGCAGAAAGACTTTTTCCATTGGCCAAAGGATAAAATTCTGCCACTTCTTTTATAAAAT
>CBFGVN010000068.1:0-12047 GCA_965651845.1 uncultured Chryseobacterium sp.
ATTCCGGAGTAATCAGAACAAAGATTTATAATTATATCTCTAATGACTCGCTTCCTCCGGAATGACAAACTTTGTGTCTTAAATTATTAATTCGCTAAAGTAGCTTCTAAAGTAATTTCAAAGTTGAACGCTGCGCTTACAGGGCATCCTTCCTCAGCGATTTTAGCATATTTTTGGAATTCTTCTTCTGAAATTCCAGGAACTTTTGCCGTTAAGGTCAGTTCAGATTTTGTAATTTTTCCGATGCTTGGATCCAGAGTGATTACAGACTTTGTTGTTAATTCTTCAGGAGTGAAACCTGCTTGCGAAAGTTCTGCACTTAGTTTCATGGTGAAGCATCCTGCGTGAGCCGCTGCCAATAATTCTTCAGGATTTGTTCCAACTCCGTCTGCAAAACGGCTGTTGAAAGAATATTGAGTTTGGTTTAATGTTGTACTTTGTGTAGTGATATGTCCGTTTCCTTCTTTAATGTTACCGTTCCAAACGGCTGTTGCGTTACGTCTCATAATAATTGTTTTTTGTTGTTTTAAATATTGTTATTTTTTGATGTTACAAAGGTATGGCAGATGTTGTTTCGAATAAATACACAAACTGACTTAAATATTGTACTTTTTTCCCGAAGTGTAATTTTTCTTAAAATTTGTAGGAGTACTTCCGATTTTATTGGTGAAAAGACGGTTGAAATACGCGGGATCTTCATAGCCTAAATCATAGGCAATTTCTTTCACTGGTTTATCGGTATAAAATAAAAGTCTTTTGGCTTCCAGTAGAATTCTGTTAATGATAAACTGGTTTGGAGATTCAAGATTTAAACTTTTAAATTTATGGGTTAATGTTTTGGGAGCGATGTGGAGTAGATCTGCATAATCTGCCACATTATGTTTTTCCCTGAAATGAATTTCCAGATGTCGGCTGAAATCACGGAAAACATCCAGTTCATTGCCTGGAATTTTTATTTCGTCGTTATCAAGATTTTGCTTTTTCCATTTTCGGGTCGCACGGATGATGATCTGCTTTACATACGTCCGAATCATTTCTTCGGCAGAAGAATCTCTCCATTCCAGTTCTTCTTTAATGCTTTGAAACAAATTTTTAATGATCAGATTTTCCTCTTCGTCAAGCTCTACAAAAGGAATTTCAAAGACATTGTGGAAAAGAAGTCCGTCACAAGCCACTTCCTTATCATGAATTTGGATACAATAAAAATCGCGGTTGTAATACAGCAGATTAGACTCTTCAATTCCTTTTTCTACCTGCAGATGTTGATTGGTCAAAAAGAATAAAGCCGGATTTTCTGTTGTATAATGTTTAAAATCTACGGTCAGTTCATAACTTGGTGGAACGTAAAAAACTTTAATTTCAGATTTATATTTGGTGTCTTTAAGAGTTTGCAAATTGTTTTCAGAAAATGTTTCGAACCCCAATTTCTTGTAATGATCTTCAAAAATAAGCGTCTGTGACATAGATTTACTTTAGCATAAAGGTACAAAAAAGCATGGCTTCTTACTTATTAAATTATTGAAACCATGCTTGTATTTTTAATTGAAAGTTTAAAAATGATTTAAATTAATCATAACTCAAACTCTATAACTCTCAAACGCTAAAACTTAAAAAGTAACGTCTAATCCAACATAGAAATTCGCTTTCATAATCGGAGCATACACCATTCCGCCATCAAAATAATTTCCGAAAGGATTTTTAAAATCAACGATTGCATTTTTTTGATAGTAAGAAGTTAAATTCTCACCACCTAAATACGCTCTGATCTTTTTATTGAAATTCCTTGAAATCTGTGCATTCAAAATCGCATAAGATTCAGAATATGTTGGCGACTGAAACTCCTCAGGATTGGTTGAGGTATTCGGAAGCCTTTGTTTTCCAACTAAATTCAGTGTCATATCAAAACTCCAGAATCCACCTTTATTATTCTTATTGGTTGAATAAGCCAAATTAACAAAACCTCTGTGTTTCGCCATAAACGGAACTTCACGTCTTCCATCCAGATAATCTGCCTGAACATCATAATATTTATAAGCCAGCCTTACATCAAAATTCTTGAAAGGTGTAAAATCCCATTGTGTCTGGAAAGAATTGGCGAAAGATTTTCCGTCTAAATTATAAAAAGTCAATTGCTGAGGTGAGTGGTCCAAATCCACCATCACCTGATCCTGAAAATCTGTTCTGAAAAAATCTGCCACAACTGTAGACTTTCTCCCGAAGATTTTGAATTCCTGCTGTAAACTTGCCCCGTAATTCCATGCAATTTCAGGCTTTAAGCCATAGATATGTCCTCCGTTTTGCAAAATCTGAATATTTCTGTTGGAAGCAAAATACTGCTGGCTTTCCGCAAAAACATTCGCTGTTCTGAAACCTCTCCCTGCGGAAAGCCTCAAAATAGTCTGTGGTGTAAAATCATATTTAAAATTCAATCTCGGAGTGAACTGGGTTCCGGCCAAATTGTGGAAATCCACTCTTGCACCTGCAACTAAAGTATATTTTAAACCGGTCAATGTATATTCGGCAAAAGCTCCGGGAACGATTTCGTTTCTTTTAAAATTTGAGGTTAAATATGTTTCATCATAACCATCGTACAAGAAACTCGCTCCAGCCTTGTATTTGTGATTGGTATTTCCTAAAATACTTTCAAAAATTAGATTGGAATAATAAGTGTGTTGTTTTCCCGAATAATTTCTCAAACCAAAAAAGCTGTCCTGCTGATGATAAGTATACTGGTTCATCCAGCCTAAGCTTTGGTAAGGCTTTCCCTTAAAAACATAACCCGTTTTATTCCAGACCTGAAATCTTGAAATATCAATCCCGACTCCGTAAAGCGATTGCTTATCTTGTGGAATCTTTTTGTCGAAACCAATTTGTCCAGAAGTTCTCTCATCCTTAATAAAATTAATTCCAAAATGAGAACCTAATCCGGATTTTTCCAGGTCGTTGTAATTCAATAAATAAGCTGCATTTAACTGCGTTCCTTTCGGCCTGTCCAGAAAACCGTCGTCATTCATGTCTGTGTTACCGAAAGTTCCGTTTCCATGGAGCAAGAATGTCTGCGACCATTTGTTATTGATTGGAGAAACGCTTGTGATATTCGCTTCAGCTCTTCCGTTAAAGTCAGAAAATAAATTTAATGAAGTTTCAGGTTTTTCGGAATTTTTTAATAATTCGGTGTTGATTTGGCCTGTAATGCTTTCATACCCGTTGGTAACCGTGCTTCCGCCTTTGGTAAGCTGAATGCTTTCAATCCATCTTCCGGGGATGAAATTCAATCCGTAAGCCGAAGCCAATCCTCTGATCTCGGGTAACAGTTCTTTCGTTAGACTCGTATATTTTTGATCTAAACCTAGCATTTTCAACTGCTTTGTTCCGGTCACAGCATTGCTGAAAGAGACATCCACCGTTGCGTTGGTTTCAAAACTTTCGGATAAATTACAGCAGGCTGCTTTTAACAATTCTTTTTTATCAATATTAAAAACCAAACCTGCTTCTTTTTTACTCAAAACAGTTGATCCTTTTGCGCCCGTCAGAATTACCCCTTCAATATTTTTTTCATGGCCGTTATGATTTTCATTTGTATCATTAGAAACATTATGTCCCGCGTGTTCAGTCGGTGCCGCTTCTACGGAATGAACTTTAGGATTGGCTTCATCAAAAGGTATATTTCTGTCGTAAAGGCAGCAAGAGGGCAAATTTTTGTAGGTCTCGTCGCTGGACTTGTACTTTTCATTATCATGACCTACGTCTGCAATTTTCTTTAAAATCTTGTCCGATGAAGTCTTTTCCGGATCAAAATTTAAAATAACAGTTTGCTTCTCTGCATTCCATTCTGCGGAGTCGGCTCCCGCGTCTTTTGCTGCTTTTTCAATTCTGGCTTTACAAGATTCGCAGTTTCCTTTTACATAAAATTCATTCTCTTTTTTTGAATGATGATCATGGTTTTGTGTAATTGAAGGAACTGAGGGCTGTAAATCCCTGTCATAATGGCAACATCCCGGAAGTGCCTCGTAGGTTGCATCCGCAGCTTTAAATTTTTCATTGTCATGACCTGCTTCCGCAATTTTTTTTAAGATGCTGTCTGTAGAAACATTGTTTTCCGTTTCTAAAGTTAATGTTTGTAAGTCAATTGAATACGATGCTGTTTTTGCACCCGCTTTTTTGGCTGTACTTTCAATTCTTTCCTTACACATCTCACAGTTTCCTTTTACTTTGAACTGGTTTTTGGAAATATTTTGAGCTAATAAAAATTGTGTAGATAATAAGAATAGACCAAGAATAATCCTGGAAATATATGATTTCATTTTGTTTAAAAATTTAGATTAATTAAATTAATGTAGCAATCTAACAATGTGATAGTTTAACAATTGTTTGTAAATTGATACATCTTTACACTTTTTAATTAACCTATTTTCGGCGGCTGCCAAATCTCTTTCAAACGATCTGAAATATACGGATCGGAATACTGAAACTGTAAGTTTTTGTTTGATTTGTAATAAGACATCTCCAGTTGAATACTCTTCGAAAAAGGAGTTTCTATAAATGTATAGCAAGCCACACAAGTGGAGCAGCAGTCATCATTGCATGAAGATTTTTGTTCTTTTTCATGATGATCTTTTGAATGCTCTTTGTGGTCGCTTTTACAGCAGTCTGTTCCGGATTCAGCTTTACAGCATGTTTCCTGCATATTCTGAGCATAGAAATTATCTTTAGGAACTAAGAAAATTCCTAAGCAGAAAATAATGGCTATGATCTGAAATAATTTCACGGTTGCAAAAATACAAAAAAATTATGGTAATGGTTCTCCTACTTTAATTCCACAATTATGCCAAGGTTCTCCGTGAGGAGGATTTAGTTCCGGTTTTGGCCCTGTCGGCGCAGGAGTTGGAGCCGGAGCCGGCGTATTTTGAGCAATAGTCTGAGCTGGTTGTGGAGCCGGAGCCGGTTTACTGTTTAAAGGCTGCCCCACAGGAATATCACATCTGTGTCCCGGCTCTCCGTGTGGAGGATTCATTCCCGGGGCTGTTTTTATTGTTTTGGGCTTACCGTTTTTATCTACTTCAAATTTTCCGGGCTGTAAAGAATTGGGGTCTATTTGTATTGTCTTCCCCTGATTCACGGTTACATTTTGGGCACCCTGCTGAGGAGCAGGCTTGCTATTCAAAGGCTGTCCAACAGGGATATCACATCGATGTCCCGGCTGGCCGTGAGGAGGATTCATTCCTGGTGCTGTAACTGTTGCTGCAGCAGAATTCTGTGTATTTTGAATTCCTGCCTGATCTAAAAGAGAGGCTTTGGGAGTATTATTCACGGCAACACTTGGCTGCTGGGCACCTGCTTCTTCCGTTAAGTAAGTTGCTCTTTCATCTTTTTTGCAGGAAACAGTAAGTATCGAGATGGCAATAATGCCTAAAAATGTATTCTTCATATCCTTCTGGTATGAAACAAAATTAGCAAAACATTTTTAATTGTTTTGCTAATTTTATATTTATAATGTTATTTTGAAATTAATTCTTAACTAAAAGTCTGAATCCTTCACCGTGTACGTTGATGATTTCCAAGCCTTCGTCATCTTTTAACAGCTTACGAAGCTTGGCGATGTATACGTCCATACTTCTTGCTGTGAAATAGTTTTCTTTCTTCCAGATTTTTCTTAAAGCCAGATCTCTCGGCATAAAATCGTTTCTGTGGATGCAAAGAAGCTTCAACAATTCGTTTTCTTTTGGAGAAAGCTTGTATTCGTTGTCGCCCACTCTCAATTGTCTCAGCATGGAGTCGAAGAAAATATTGCTGATCTTGAATTGCTCCTGCTCTTCGTTTTCCAACGTAGAACTTCTTTGAAGAATCGCTTTGATTTTATATAAAAGCAGTTCAGTATCAAATGGCTTTGTGATGTAATCATCTGCGCCCAGCTGATATCCTTTCAATATATCTTCTCTCATATTTCTTGCTGTCAGGAAAATAATGGGAGTATTTTTATCTATTTTTTTTACGTCTTCCGCTAATGAAAAGCCGTCTTTTTTAGGCATCATCACGTCGAAAATACAAATGTCGAATTCATTCTCCGTAAATTCTTTTAATCCTTGTTCACCATCTGTGGCAAGAGTAACCTCGAAATTATTTATCGTTAAATAATCCTTCAACACTGCCCCGAAACTCTGATCGTCTTCTACTAATAATATTCTGTTGCTCATAGTTTTAAAATTAAAAATTAATAACTGGAGTGAGCCTCGTCACTCTTTTCTTCCGATATATTTTGTTTATTTGGTTTTACTATTTTTTATAATGATAACTTATAAATCATTTATCACTTATCTTTTATCATTTATGTTTAGCTCATTGGCAGCTTTATCGTAAACGTACTTCCTTTTCCTTTGTGGGAGTCTACAATAATCAATCCTTTATGAAGCTCTACAATTTTTTTAACGTAAGAAAGTCCTAAACCTTGTCCTTTTACATTGTGAATATTTCCGGTCTCTTCTCTGAAGAATTTTTCGAAAATTTTCGTTTTATTCTGGGTTTCCATTCCCATTCCTTTGTCGGAGATTTCCATTACATAATAATGTCCTTCATTTCTTGTTTTTATCGTGATTTCCGGTGCTTCCGGCGAATATTTATTGGCATTGTCCAAAAGATTCACCAACATATTGGAAATATGAAATTCATCGATTTTAAAGATATAATTCGTAGCGTTGAATTCCTGCGTAAGCGTTCCGTTTCTCTGCTGAACAATCAGATTAAAAGATTCAGTTGTTTTTCTGATCAATTCTCTTACATTGGTTTCTTTCAGGAATAATTTTACTTCATTACGCTCAAGCTTCGACATATTCAATACGTTCTCCACCTGTTTTTTCATCCTCAGATTTTCCTGTTTGATCAATTCTGAGTAATATTTTACCTTGTCAGGATTGGTCGCAATTTTATCATTGGCCAAAGAATCTGTTGCTACTGAGATCGTCGCCAGAGGAGTTTTAAACTCATGAGACATATTGTTGATAAAATCTGTTTTCACCTCTGCCAATTTCTTCTGCTTCATCATATAATTAATGGAAATAATATAAATTCCCAGAATTGTCAGTAATGAAAGGAAAGTTCCCAATAACATCGGCCAGTTGTCCTTTGCCAAAGAATACTCTTTTTTAGGAAAAACCAAAGCCAGGCTGTAGAGCGTTCTTTCTTTCTGGTCTGTAAAAAGTGGATAACTGTATGTGTTATAATCCTTTTTTTCTTTATAATCTTTATTGACAACGCTTGTCAGTTTATTATTCTTATCAATAATTCCGTAACCGAATTTTGCGCTGATTCCTCTTATCCTTAATTCTTTGGTAATGACAGAATCCAGAATTTTTCCATCCACCCTTTTTGCGATCGGAAGGTTGTTCCCGTAGACTTTTGCAAATTCTTTTACCGTGTAATCGCCGCTTTCGATATCCTGATTGATGTCGGCTGTCAAAAGTTCGCGGTTGGTCGTGTCTCTTTTTATTTTATAAGCCGCTTCGTCCGTGTATAAGGTAGTGAGCTTTATAGAATCTCCTTTCTGGGAGATCGGAAGCTGCGTTTTTTCAATGATATTTTTTGAGTAGATAATCTGCCTCTGAGTTCCGGAATCTTCTACCTGCTGAATAGCCGTTAGCGATGGCTGATTACTATTGGCTACAATATTATCCCTGAAACCTTTGAAGTTTTGGTTTAAATACTTGTCAGTCTCTATTTCATTTATATTCTTTGAAATGCTTTCTAAGGCAGAATACGTTTTGTTTGAAAAATCCTGCTCAAGGGCACCATAATAACCTTTCAGCCAATAAAACTGGAGCGTAACGAAGACAATCAGTGAAATTGTCATAAACACCGAGATTATTGGGATGAATTTATTATTCATTTACTTTATTTTATGAGTTTTTTAAAAAAGTGAATGTTAAAATTAATTATTTTAAGACTTGATAAACAAAAAACGAGCCAAAAAATTGTATAATTTTTCTTAAAAGAGTGATTTTTAACATTTATTTATAAATTTTAAATTACTTGTCATATGAAAAGATGCGTACCACAATAAAGAAGTAGCTTTGTTTTAAACAAAATTATTATTATGGAATCGAATATCATTTTTAACAAAGATTTTGAATCAAACGCTGTGTATGTTATGAAAATTTATCATGCAGATGTTTCAAAAGTATGGAATTATTTCACCCAAGCTGAATTGTTGGATCAGTGGTGGGCTCCAAAACCCTGGAAATGCGAAACGAAACAACAGGATTTTAAAGATGGTGGAACGTGGCTGTATTCAATGGTTGGCCCGGAAGGCGAAAGACATTATGCTAAAGTTACCTATGGCGGAATTATGGAACACAGAAGCTTTGACGGAGTAGATTCATTCTGCGACGAAAATGGAAATATTAATCCGGATTTCCCTGAAGCAAAATGGTTATTTGGCTTTACAGGAATGGAAGAAGGAACGAAAGTAACCGTAAATATTCATTTTGAATCAGAACAGGCAATGAGCCAGCTACTGGAAATGGGCTTTGAAGAAGGCTTTAAAATGGGGCTTAATCAACTGGAAGAGATTCTGAAGTGATGTTCCAAATACAAATTTGACTTAACTAAAATATAAACAAAAATGGAGAGTAAAATTTACTTTCCATTTTTTATTTAGTTAAAATAATTCTTCATCCTGAAAATACTGAATAATTGCTTTCTTCATTAAGAGCTGCTGTTCATTCGGTTTCAGTTCCGGAAGTTTTTCCATTTCTTCAAAATGTGGATATCCGTCATCATCATAATGCGAAAATTTATAATATCCGAAAGGCTCCAATAATCTGCAGACTGCGATGTGGATTAAGTTCACCTTATCATCTTTCGTATATTTCTGCTGGCCACTTCCCAACTCCTGAAGTCCGATTAAAAAGAGATATGTTTCAATCGGGGCATCTTTTTCGGTATCAAAATTTTCTATAAAAAATTGTTGTACTTTTTGCCAATATTCTGCTTCGTTAATCATCTTTTTTGTTTTCTAATTTTAATAAGAAGGCATATTCTAATGCATCCTCCTTCAATGATTCAAATCTTCCGCTTGCCCCGCCGTGTCCTGCGCTCATGTCCGTTTTGAAAATTAAAATATTATCATCCGTTTTCAATTCTCTTAATTTGGCAGTCCATTTTGCGGGTTCCCAATACTGAACCTGAGAATCGTGCAGTCCGGTTGTAATCAATACATTAGGATAATCTTTCGCTTCTACATTATCATATGGCGAATATTCTTTCATGTACTGATAATATTCTTTGTCGTTCGGATTTCCCCATTCGTCGTATTCCCCTGTTGTTAAAGGGATTGTTTCATCCAGCATTGTTGTGACCACATCCACAAAAGGAACCTGCGCCACAATCCCATTGAATAAATTCGGTTCGTAATTCATCACAGCTCCTACCAGTAAACCTCCTGCGCTTCCGCCCATGGCATACAAGTGCTTTGATGAGGTATAGTTTTCTTTAATTAAAAATTTCCCGGCATCAATAAAATCGAAAAATGTATTTTTCTTAAACAACATTTTTCCGTCTTCGTACCATTCTCTTCCCAGATATTCACCCCCTCTTATGTGGGCGATGGCATAAATAAATCCTCTGTCCAGAATTGATAATCTTACATTCGAGAAACTGGCATCAACAGTGTGTCCGTAACTTCCGTATCCATACAAAAGTAAAGGTGTATCTGCAGATTTTTTCGTGTCTTTATGATAAACTAAAGAAATCGGAACTTTCACTTTTCCGTCTCTTGAATCCGCCCAAATCCTTTCAGAAATATAATTTTCAGGAAAGAATTTTCCACCCAGAACTTCCTGTTGTTTCAGGAGCTTGGTGGTTTTTTCCTTCATATTGTATTCGTAGGTTGAACTTGGCTGTGTAAGGGAAGTGTAGCCATAACGTAAAACTTCTGTGTCAAACTCTAAATTAACACCAATATACGCTGTATAAGTAGGATCTGAGAAAGGCAAATAATAGGATTCCTGTGTTTTTTCATCAATGATCTTTATCTGTAACAGCCCTTCTTCTCTTTCTTCAAGAACCAGATAATGTCTGAAAATTTCGAAGCCTTCCAATAATACTTCCGGTCGGTGAGGGATGACATCCATTCCGCAGTTGTCGATTTTAGCCTTTACAATTTTAAAGTTAAAAGCATCATCTGCATTGGTGATGATATAAAATTCGTCTTCGTAATGCTCAACGGAATATTCCAGATCATCTATTCTTGGCTGAATGATCGTCCACTCTGCAAAAACATTATCAGAAGGAATAAACCTGTGTTCATCGGATATTGTACTCGAACTTGCAATGAAAATATATTCCAGAGATTTTGTCTTGAAAACATTTACATCAAAAGTTTCATCCTTTTCATGGAAAATCAGAACATCTTCCGACGGATCTGTTCCCAGCTTATGCCTGTACACCTGAAAAGCTCGTAAGCTGGCGTCTTTTCTGATGTAGAAGACGTGTTCATTATCATTCGCCCAGACTGCTTTTCCGGTAGTATTTTCAATGGTATCGGGAAGAATTTCTCCTGTTTTTAAATTTTTAAAATTAATCGAATAAATTCTTCGGCTTACATTATCCGTAGAAAAGGAAGCAAGTTGGTTATTAGGAGAAACGGCAACACTTCCCACTTCAAAATAGCTTTCGCCTTCTGCAAGAATGTTAACATCAACAACAATTTCTTCTTCGTTGTCTAAGCTTTTATATTTTCTGCAAAAAATAGGGTATTCTTTTCCTTCTTCATAACGAACGATATACCAGTATTCATTAAAGAAATAAGGTAAAGATTCGTCATCTTTTTTGTAGCGGGCTTTCATTTCTTCGAAAAGCTCTTCCTGAAGCTGCTCTGTATCTTTCATTATAAAATCTGCATAGGCATTTTCTTCTTCCAGATATTTGATGACTTCGGGATTTTCTCTTTCATTAAGCCAAAAATAATTGTCGATTCTTTTATCTCCGTGTATTTCGAGTGTTTTTTCTATCTTTTTTGCTTGTGGAGCTTCCATTCAATGTTAATTCTTGTTCAAATTTAGTTAAAAAAAAACCATCTTTCCTTACTTGAAAAGACGGTTCATTTATATTTTGTATTAAAACTTACTTGTGAAGGGCTTTAATATATTTTTCCAATGCCATAGTCATGGACGGAGTTTCCTTTGTAGGAGCCATTAAATCTACTTTCAGACCAGCTTCTTCCGCTGCCGCTAAAGTTGTATTTCCGAAAACACCGATTTTTGTTTCCTCTTGTTTGAAATCAGGGAAATTTTGCTGTAATGACTTTATTCCTTGCGGGCTGAAGAAAATCAGCATGTCGTAATCTTTTATACTGATGTCTGTAAGATCGCTGCAGACCGTTCTGTACATAATTGCTCTTGTCCACTCTACATTGGCAGTATCCATTGTTTTCACGATATCCGGGCTCAATACATCCGATGATGGAAGCAAATATTTCTCAGTCGGGAATTTTTTGAAAAGAGGAAGCAGATCTGAAAAGTTTTTCTCCCCAAAACTGATTTTTCTTTTTCTGTAAACAATATGCTTTTGAAGATAATTCGCGATTGCTTCAGACTGGCAGATATACCTCATTGTATCTGGTACAGCGAATCTCAGTTCTTCGGCTAATCTGAAGTAATGATCGATCGCATTTTTACTCGTGAAAATAATTCCGGTATATTGCGTAAGATCAATCTTCTGTGTTCTTAATTCTTTATTGTCAACTCCTTCGACGTGGATAAAAGGACGGAAATCAATCTTTATTTTTTCCTTCTTCGCAATATCCAGGTATGGAGACGACTCACTAGGTGCTGGTTGAGATACCAATATAGACTTTATTCTCATCATTGACTTTATTAAAAAAATAATAATTTCCAAAGCAACAAAAGTGGTGCGATTTGGAGGGTGCAAATATACAAAAATTTATAATACCATTTTTCAGGTAAGATGTTGTTTTTGTGAAATAAATAGAAAAAAACCTTGAAAATGAAGACAAAAGAAAAGAATAATAAATAGTATAAAAACATTTTATTTCT
>CBFGVN010000069.1:0-12013 GCA_965651845.1 uncultured Chryseobacterium sp.
AGAATTCTTTTCATTGGCAAAAAAAGGAGCCCTTTTCTCAAAGGGCTCCTCTATGGAATTAATTAGTTATTTAAAAATTTCTTAGAATCTTTTTTACCATTATTAAAGTAATTGATAAGATAAGTTCCTTTTGGAAGCTGCTGATTAATCTGCACTTCATCTGTCTTTGAATTTCCTTTCTGGATAAGCTTTCCGCTCATATCAAAAATTTGATACTCTCCGAAAATTTCATTCTTGTTTCCTACTAACTTCAATTTATTTTCAGCTTTTGCAAATACAATTTTCACATCGTGGTTATCTTTAACTTCAGAAGTTCCTAAAACATCCATCACTCTTATCGAATAGTCTTCCATCTGCCCATACTGCAACTGAGAGCATGCATCGAAATCAGGAAGTGGGGTTGTCCCAAAAGTTGCAGCATCTACAGCTACTCTCATTCTCAAATATGTATTTTTTACAGCATTTGCCGGAGGGGTGATATTGGATGTAATTGTATTTATTGTTCCTGAAGCTAATGAAGCAGATGTATTATTAACCACTAATTCAGAAGCATCAAATGCCCCATTATTATTGTAATCAATCCAAACTTTTGTTCTAAATGCACTTGGCTGAGGAACTCCATTAAGATAATAAACTTTAATAGGTGTAGCAGAGTTTGAAGGAATATCTGTATAATATGCAGGTCTTATACATGTCGCTGTTGAATAGTCTGAATAAAAAACCGGTGCTGCTTCATCCGAATCATAACCGTTGGTTATACTGTTTATAGATCCAAAAATTACACGGTTAGGTCCTATCGCGAAATTATTATTAGTAGGATGGGCAATT
Organism: uncultured Chryseobacterium sp.; assembly: GCA_965651845.1. GTDB lineage: Bacteria > Bacteroidota > Bacteroidia > Flavobacteriales > Weeksellaceae > Chryseobacterium. The sequence continues at coordinate 829 of CBFGVN010000069.1, forward strand.
CCCGATGGATTACACTGAGCACTGATTACTGAAACAGGAGACGGTATTATAATAGAAGGATCTTTTCCTGCTGTAGAATTAAGAAGGTTCTTTCTGTATTCCATCATCAGTAGCAGGGCTCTGTCTCTCTGCCCGTCTGTAAATTTTCTGTTAGCATTCGTATAATTCATAATATTATACTGTGTTCCATCGTAGTTTTGCCCTGTACAAGGATCTATACTACTGTTGTCAGGAACTGCAACTCCATACATACTTCTGGATGGAGAAGTATCACATACCTTGTCTCCATCCGTAGCACAGTTGTTATTTACAGGACAGGTAGTCTGGCTATTATAATTTACCCCCTGAAACGTATGAAACAATCCGAAAGCATGTCCCAGCTCGTGGGTAAGAGTCGTATCATTTGTATTTTTTATAGTGGCTACTTTCATAAAACTTTCATAATTGAAGTCGTAAGCATCCGGGAACATTGCATATCCCATCAATCCATATGTCAATTGCTGCTGCCCATCAAATCCGATTACAACATAAATATTAAAATAAGAGTTTTCCGGCCAGTGCGGCGCTAATTGAGTTTTGATTACATAATCTGCTACGCCATTGCCTCCCGCCATCTTCACACCATATGAATCATATCCGGAAAGAGAACTTCCGTTGTATCTTACAATACCTGTTGTAGGTGCGCAGTTTGGAGCTCTTTTTGCCAATACAAGCTTAAAAGGTATTACAGCCCCTCCGGTTGGCCCGGAACCTTCAGGATAAAATCCGTTTCCAAAAGTTGTGGCGTACATTTTATTTGCTCTGTCAATCCAATTTATAATCTCCTGATCCGTAAGAGCTAAGTTTGCATTCGCTGATGCATTAGATTCAATAACGTGTACCACTACCGGAATTTCATAAATCGGCCCTGTGTATAAGCCATTCCAGGAAGTTGTCGCTCCTGCCTTATTCAGATAAGCCCGTTTATCAATACCACTGAATTTGGCATCGAAATCATTTCTAATTTTCGTCAATTCTGGAAATTTCCTGTCCATTTTTTCCATCACAGCATCAAAACCACAATATTTTTGTGTGTTTTGAGAAAATGCATTAAAAAAAATAATTAATGCAAAAAGAAATACATTTTTCTTCATTTGTTTTATTATTTTGATAAAATCGATGCGAATATATTAAATTTTCAAAACATTTTAAAATTATTTAATAATTGATTTAAATTTTAACATTTTACCTATCGAAAAATTAAAGCACTGATATAAAAGCAATTATATACAAATCACTTTATACTTGGTAAAACATAATACTATCTTTAACATTGGTATGATTTTTAGTATTACCTTTGTATAAATTTTCTATCATGAAAAATAACCAACCAATTATAAATCAGGTGAATCATAAAATAAATTGGTTCCAGAAGTTTCTGCTGGTCTGTTCCGGAGGAAATATCCATATTTTAAGAAAAACACCCAGCGAATGGAATAAGTTTTCAGGAATCGGAGGTATCGTTCTTTTTACGGCTGTTTTTGCTACACTTTCCGCCGGATATGCCATGTATACGGTGTTTGACAATATTTGGGCATCAGTAGGCTTTGGAGTTTTATGGGGCTTAATGATCTTTAACTTAGACCGATATATCGTTTCTTCCATTAAAAAAACAGGAACCTGGTGGAATCAGATTTTAATGGCCATTCCACGTTTGGTACTGGCAACTTTTCTGGGAATTATCATTTCTAAACCTTTGGAACTTAAAATTTTTGAAAAAGAGGTCAATAAACAATTAAACACCATCATTCAAAGGAATAAAAAGCAGCTTCAGGGTGAAATGAACGGCAGAATTCTTCAGCAAAGCGGGCCTTTTGAAACAGAGAAAAAACAGATTTCCGACAAGATCGTTCAATATCAAAAATCTTACGACTCTGCAGCGGTGGAGCTTGAAAAGGAAATTTTAGGAAAACAATCGGGTTTAACGAGTGGAAAAGAAGGCTTCGGACCGAATGCAAAACGTAAGCAGGAGCTGAAGGAACAGAGAAGGCAAGACCTGGAAAATTATCAGAAACAGGTCGCTCCAAGACTGGAATATCTAGATAAAGAAATTTCGAAAGTTTATACCAATCTAGAAACGGAAAGAAAATCTACGGAAACCTTTGAAGATAAATTCAATGGTTTTGCAGCGAGACTGCAGGCATTGGATGAATTAGGAAAAAATTCTGCGATTATCGGATTGGCCGCTGCTTTCATCATGGGACTTTTTATTTGTCTGGAGATTTCACCGGTTTTGGTTAAATTAATTTCCCATATCGGACCTTACGATTATCTTTTAGAAAAAACAGAAAATGACTTTCGTCTCTATTCCAAAGAGAAGATTGAAAAAGGAAATGCACTGACCGATTTCAGGATTGATGATTTTAAAGATAATTTACACAAATAATTTATTTACATTAAGATAAGTTTACCTTTCAGTTAATTCTGGAAGGTTTTTTATTTTTATAATCAAAATATATTAAATATTTTCTATCTTTGGCATAACCTAAACTAAAACTAATACCATGAAAAAACTAGCATTCGTATGCACTCTGCTGATCAGCTATGCATTAGTACCTTCTTTGAAAGCACAGGCTTCTGACCCTTATCTTGGACAAATCGCATTCGTACCTTACAATTTCGTACCGAAAAACTGGGCTGCCTGTAACGGACAATTATTATCTATCGCACAAAATCAAGCATTATTTTCTCTTTTAGGAACTACATACGGTGGAAACGGAACAACCACCTTCGCATTACCGGATATGAGAGGAAGAGTACTTGTACATGAAGGTCAGGCTCCGGGAGGAGCTACCAACTATACGATGGGGCAAATCGGCGGAGCAGAAAGTGTGACTTTACTGGTAACACAAATGCCAGCTCACTCGCACACCGTAAATGCCGTAACCGCAGAAGGAAATCAGAATACTCCGACCAATAATCTTCCCGCTGATACAAAGGGGCTGGATAAAGAATATTCTGACGCAAACGCAAATACAACAATGAAATCTACAATGGTAAATCCTACAGGAGGAACTCAGCCTCATGAAAACAGACCGCCATTTGTTACATTGAAATGTATTATTTCTCTAGTGGGAGTCTATCCATCACAATTCTAAATATATGAAAAGTTTATACTTATTATGCCTGGCTCTCGGGAGTTCGGCATTTGCACAGACCATTACCTTTAATGGATGTCATAATTTGTTTGATAACCAAAACTTTGTTTTCAATAAAACAGGAGTGGATGCTTTTAACAAAAACATCTATATCACGACCCCTGTCGACGGGCAGCCTTGCAGTGGATTGGGAACATGTGAATTTAAAATTCAGTGGAACAATACCCTGACAAGATGGGAATTCCTGGCTGATGAAGGCAACGGAACTTTCACTAATCCTCTTTTAATCTATTACAATTCTACAGGAAATAACAACTTTGTAGGAAATCCACCTTCCGTTACCTTTGGAACATGGGTTGAAAATACGGCTGTTACCCAGCCTGGAGGAGGATGTGGAGGAAATCTTAACGCAACAAATTCTACGATGACAGGGGATGTACACAGCACATCTCTTGCCGTTTCGGATGTAAAAGCTGATTCTAAAATCCAGATTTTCCCGAATCCGGTTGCTGACGTAATCCATATTTCGGGTATTGATAATGGGCAATCTGTTCAGATTTACAATATGGCCGGTCAGCTTGTAAAATCAGAAGTATTTGATCAAAAAATAAATGTTTCTCAACTTACTTCCGGTATTTATTTGCTAAAAATTAATACCAAAAAATTCCAGACTCATGAATTTAAGTTCGTGAAAAAATAAAACACACAATGTCTCTATAAATTTTCAATTATATTGAAGAGCCTTCGGAATTTTTCCGGAGGTTTTTGTTTTTCATCAAGGAATACTTTTTGCAGGAAATTATACATGCCCTCATCAGTAATCAATCATTATCATTACTTCCCGGAGACCGAAATATTGCGAATCATATATCAGTCGGGAGCAGTGTATGATTATCTGAATGTACCTCAAGATATCTTTGACAGGTTCAGATCTGTACAATCCAAAGGGCGGTTTTTAAACTATGTCATTAAGCCTAAATTTAAATACAGGAAAGTAGAATAGACCAAAACTTTATATTAATTTAAGTAAAACAATGGCTAATAATTGGATTCTTATTCCTAATTTTATTCTACAAATTACTCGATTACACTATTTTCTTTAACCAAAAACCACTCAATATGATATTAGAAAAAGGAACTTCTGCCCCGGAATTTGAACTTCACTCTACGCCGGATCAGAAATTGAAACGTTCGGATTTTTTAGGAAAAAATTTAATTTTAGTTTTCTATCCCGCCGACTGGAGCCCTGTTTGTGGAGATCAGGTCACTTTATATAACGAAATGCTCAGTATTTTTCATAAATACAACGCAGATATTCTGGGAATTTCCGTAGACAGCTCATGGTGCCATGATGCTTTTATGGGAGACAGAAAACTGCATTTTCCATTGCTTGCGGATTTTAATCCAAAAGGCGAAATTTCAAAAAAATATGGCGTTTACAATGAAGAAAACGGAACTTCAAAAAGAGCTTTGTTTGTGATTGATAAAGAAGGAACCATCCAGTGGAGTTATTTGTCGCCCGATGGAATCAATCCAGGAGCAGACGGAATCATTGACGCATTAGAAAATTTAAATTAAAAAAAAACTATCCATTATGTCTACATTAAGAATTCCGGTCGGATCGAATGATCACGTTCAGGGAAATTTGGAAACCGCGAAAATCGTTTTAGTTGAATACGGAGATTATCAGTGTCCTTATTGTGGGCATGCCTATCCTTTGGTAAAAAGATTTGTTGAAGAATATGGCGATGATGTAGCTTTTGTGTTCAGGAACTTTCCTTTGACAGATTCTCATCAATATGCCATGGCAGCCGCAACGATTGCAGAAGCAGCCGGAAAACAGGGGAAATTCTGGGAAATGCACGACCTCATCTACGAAAATCAAAATCATTTGAATGAAGAAATGCTGAAAGAATCTGTAAAAACGTTACATCTTGATTTTAATAAAGTTGAAAATGATATGAATACAGCCGATCTTCAGGATAAAATAGAAAATGACTTTGAAGGCGGCGTGAGAAGCGGAGTAAATGGAACGCCTTCGTTTTTTGTGAATAATCAGAAATGGGAAGATTATGATGGGACGTATGATTCTTTTGTTGAACTCATTTCTTAATTGAAACTATTTTTAAGTTTCGGCTAAAGCCATCAAGCGTTTATATACATTCAAGCGGACTAAAGTCCGTTCCTATTGATAATCAGAGATATAAAAATAAAACAAGGCTGTCCCAACATAGAGACAGCCTTGTTCATTATATTTAATTTATTATTATAAAGAATAATTCGGAGCTTCCTGTGTGATGATAACATCGTGAGGGTGAGATTCTTTCAATCCGCTTCCTGTGATCATTACCATTTTGGTATCTTTTTGTAAAGCTTCAATATCTTTAGCTCCACAATATCCCATACCTGCTCTTAGACCTCCTGTCAATTGGAAAATCACATCTTCCAATTTTCCTTTGTGTGGAACTCTACCTTCGATACCTTCCGGAACGAATTTTTTAGCCTCACTCTGGAAATATCTCTCTTTTCCACCTCTCTTCATCGCAGAAAGGCTTCCCATTCCCTGATAAGACTTGAATTTTCTTCCCTGGAAGATAATTTCTTCACCTGGTGCCTCATCAGTTCCTGCTAAAAGAGAACCCAACATTACTGCTCCTGCCCCACTAGCAATCGCTTTTACGATATCTCCTGAAAGTTTGATACCTCCGTCTGCAATTACTGCAACATTTTTAGATTTAGCATATTCGTAAACGTTGTAAATAGCAGATAACTGAGGTACTCCAACTCCTGCCACCACTCTCGTTGTACAGATAGAACCGGGACCAACCCCTACTTTTAATACATTTGCTCCGGCTTTAATTAAATCTTCAGCAGCTTCAGCCGTTACAATATTTCCACCCACGATATCCAAATCAGGATATGCTTTTCTTATTTCCGCAATTTTATCTAAAACACCTTTCGAATGTCCGTGAGCAGAATCGATACCGATAATATCCACTCCGGCCTGAACCAAAGCTGCAATTCTATCTAATGTATCCTCTCCTACACCAACTCCGGCTCCCACGATCAAACGTCCGTTCTCATCTTTGTTGGCATTCGGGTATTCTAATTGATTGTCGATATCTTTAATAGTAATTAAACCAACCAATTTGTTGTTTTTATCAACGATCGGCAGTTTTTCAACTCTATTTTTAAGAAGGATTTCTTTTGCCTGCTCTAAGTTTGTATTTTTATCGGAAGTGATCAGATTATCTTTCGTCATAATCTCCTCAACTTTCACATCAAGGTTTTCCTGATATTTTACATCTCTGTTTGTGATGATTCCGATCAGTGTATTTTCTGCATCTACAACCGGAAGACCTGAAATTTTGAACTTCGCCATCATTTCTCTGGCCTGGCCTAAAGTATGATCTTTTGAAAGGGTAACAGGATCTGAGATCATTCCGTTTTCAGAACGCTTTACTCTGTTTACTTGTGCGGCTTGCTCAGCGATCGGCATATTTTTGTGAATGAAACCCAAACCTCCTACTCTAGCTAATGCAATTGCCAGTTCAGCTTCTGTAACGGTGTCCATCGCAGCAGAAACTATCGGAACATTCAGCGTGATTTTGTCGGTAAGTTTTGATTTTAATGAAACCTGATTAGGTAAAACTTCTGAATAAGAAGGGACTAGAAGCACGTCATCGAAAGTGATGGCTGTCTCTACAATTTTGTTATGAATAGACATCTTTACTTTCTTGCAAAATTAAGACATTTTGACGAGATATAAAAATTGATTTTGATAGTTTAAATAAAACTTAATAATCAATAACTTAAATGAAAAAACCGCCCGGGATTCCGAAACGGTCATTTGTACAAAATAAAATTAGTATATGAATTTGAATATGAAAGTTCTTATTTATCGGTAGCAGAAGCAATCATTTTTGAAATATCGTCGGCAGTGAAACTTCCCTTTACATCTACAAAAACCAATTCTTTGTCAGAATTCACCGTGATCAGCATATTTTTAATAGTCTCACCTTTTTGTTTTACACGGATGTTTACATTATCACCGTCGTGTTTTATGGTAGCCCATTCTTCGTAATTGTTGTCATTTAAATAACTTGCAAAATCCTTCAGCATTTGTCTATCCCCATTTTCCACGGTCATGACTTTTATTTTTGAAACTTTTTTTACAAGGTTAATGATCTCTTCACTTTCGCCATCCTCTTTTAATGCCTTTTTGATGTAAGGTTTTGCCAGAAGCATCGGAACATTAATACTCACAAACTTCGCTCCTTTAAAATCGTGTCCCGACTCTGAAAAGAAGGCCATATTGGGTTTTTCTGAAACTACACACGACTGCATTAAAAACAACATAGAAATAATCAGAAAAATGTTTTTTAAAGTTTTCATGGTGATTGGTTTTAATTAATTTGTTTTAAAGCTCCACCAGAATTTTTACTGATGTCTGAAGTAATTTCAGGGTTCCCTTTATACTTGATCAATCCTCCGGAAGCAGCTCTGGCATTCAATTTATCCACAGCATTTACAGAAAGGCTTGCTCCTGAAGTAGATTCTGCCTCCACCTGATTGCTTCTTAAATTTTCTGCTTTGCAAAGTGCTCCGCTGCTGATATCAAAACTTGCAACACCCGCCTGTCCGTCAAAGCTTGTACTTGAACCGCTTGATCCTTTGAACTCAATGTTTTTAGAATTAATATCAATTTTAATATCTGATCCCGAAGTTGCTTCTACTTTCGTATCACTGGCAATATTGAATTTCCCTTTTACTATAGAACCCGAGGAAGCATCAATACTAAGATTATTTTCTTTCACAGAATTAATGGTAGTAAAAGTTGATCCTGAAGAAGTTTTGATGTTATCCAATCTTGGCGAAGAAACATTTACACTGATATTTTTGAACTTTAAATTTTTCTGTGCCTTGGTATCAACATAAACTTTTAAAACTCCATTTTCCACTTTCGTTACGATGTATTGAAGCTTGTCTGCATCGGCAATTACTTTCACATTGGTCGGGGTTTCCTGTTTGAAAACTACATTCACCCCGGTGCTCACCTGAATTCCTGAAAATTCTCCCACGTTTCTGGATTCCCCACTTAAGTAAGAAGACGTATTTTCAGAAGTCAGACTGCTTCTTGTATTGGTAATAGGATTAGTATTGGTTTCGCTGGAATTGATAATTTTATTAATATCATCCATTGATAGCTTCCCATCCAGTTTCATAAGGATATTTTCTTCACCACCACTGTCGATACTTAACAAAAGATCATCCAAAACCCCGTTTTTCTCTTCCGCAGAAAGGAATTTTATTTTTGCTCCATTGCTGTTCATCGTCATGATCTCGCTATAGTTCAGATTGCTCAGATAAGCTGAAATATCTTTATTGATCTGAGTAAGTTTCTGTTCCTTAGCTGTTTTTGCATCAGCAGGTCTTTCAGCAATTAAAATTTTTAGTCCGGTAATTTTTGCCAATAAAGGTTTGATCTGATCCAGTTCTTCATCACCCAAATTCAGATTGCTCAGCATCCCGAACATTGGTTTTGCAATTTTAATGGAGGTCACTCCTTCCACTTCCTGGTATTTCTCAAAAAGCTGGTCTAGTTTGTCTTTATCTTTCTGCCCATACACATTAAAGAAATGGGAAAAAGCAAGTGCAAATATTAATATTATTTTTTTCATGAGTCAATTTTTATTTTTTTGATTATTAGTGCCTGATCAGGTGCATAATATCTTTTTTAAGGTTAATTAATAATCGTCGTCAACGACTTTTGGCTGTACTAATTTTTCACTGACGTTATTTGCAAATATTTGGAATGAATACTTAGTCACATTAATGGCTTCCTCCACATTGTCGATTCTTTTACCGTTTACGATCACGTAAGAATCTTTGTAGCCGGTAGAATCTGAAGCTTTTTTATATTTTCTGTAAGAGGAATTATCTACATACTTTGGCTTTCTTTCTTTTTTCAGTCTTCCTCTTTTTGGTAAAATTTCATCTAAAACATCTTTTTCAGCTACTGTATTTTCCTGGAAAATTGAATCTTTTTTAGCTCCGGAAATCGAATCGGAAACATTGTTTACCGCTACCTGTTCCTGATGTTCACTATTTTCTTCAATAAAATCATTTTTCTGATCTTTGATCTGGTTTTCCACAAGCTGTGCCTGATCTTCTACATTAGAATTTTTATTCATGTTAAAAATAAGGCCAATACTCAACAGTAAAATTATACCTGCCGCCATCCAGAACCATTTCGGGAACGAAGGCTTAGTTTTTGTGTCAATCGGGATAATCGGTGTTTGACTTTCCTGAACCTCATCATTTTTTCCTTCTGCTTTTTTTAGGAAATCTTCAAAATCCCAGTCCATTTTCTCTTCCTTTATACTTTGGAAGATCTCGTCGTATTTATTTTGAAATTTGTCGTTGCTCATAGCTCATCAATTGTGAAATTTGTTCTTTTACTTTTTGTCTGGCCCGCATAAGATTTACTCTTACCGCATTTTCTTCCATTTCCAGCATTTCTCCTATTTCCGAAACTTCATATTCTTCTACATCTTTCAGATGAATCACCATCTTTTGTTTTTCCGGAAGCTGATTGATAAAACTGATAATGTGTTCTTTCAAATTATTCACCTCCATACTGTAAAGCTCGGATCTATGTAACTGCATATCTGCAAAACCCATCTTTACGTCATGATGCTTGAGTCTGTTCAGGCATTCGTTCCGGACAGATTTCAGCGCATAGGATTTTAAGTTCCCGAACTGCTCCAGCTCATCTTTCTTCTGCCAGAATTTGATCATCAGATCCTGCACCACGTCTTCCGCTTCATCACTACTCATGACGAACCTTTTCGCAAAGCGATACATCTCATTTTTGAGAATAAATACCGTATTCTTGAAAGTTTCTTGGGTCATAAGTTTTGTTTCTATAGGTAAGACAATTAGAATTTTAGTTTTATTACATCAAAAACAAAAAAACTTCAAAAAAAATTGAAGTTTCTTTTATAGTCACATTAATATGTATCAAAAATATATTTAAAAATAGCCTTATCATCATCCGTTAAAGCCACTTTTCTTCTGGCCATGGCTCGTTCTGCAACTTCGTAGGCTTTGTCTAATTTAAATCTTTCATCATCCTTAAAACCTCCCCACGAAAAATTCTCTACAAGATTCGGAGGAAAGCCTTCTTTGAAAATATTGGAGGCAACACCGACGACCGTTCCGGTATTCAACTGCGTATTGATCGCTGTTTTGGAATGATCACCCATAATCAGTCCGGCAAATTGCAGGCCTGTATCTTCAAAGGATTTCGTCCTGTAATTCCAGAGCTTTACATTGCTGTAATTATTCTTAAGGTTGGAAGAATTGGTATCTGCACCAAAATTGCACCATTCTCCCACAACGGAATTTCCTAGAAACCCATCATGTCCTTTACTTGAATATCCGAAAATAATGATATTATTAACCTCTCCACCCACTTTGGAATGAGGGCCAACCGTTGTCGCACCATAAACTTTAGCGCCTAACTTTAGCTGGGAATCTTCACAAAGGGCAATTGGACCGCGAAGATTACAGCCTTCCATGACATCAACATTTTTCCCGATGTAGATTTTACCGGTTTTGGTATTCAGGGTAGAAAACTCAATCTGTGCGCCTTCTTCTATAAACAGGTCTTTTTTATCTCCTAAGAATCCGTTTGTTGAAGACAGTTCCTGTGATGTTTTTCCTTTTGTTAATAATTCAAAATCCAAATCAATGGCTTTATCATTATAGGTAAAAAGATCGGTCGGCTTTTTGAAAAAGATAAGTTCTTCTTTAATGTCCGTCATCTTTTCGATCTGGTTTAGAGAAAAATCTTTCATATTGATTCTCGCAGCGATCAGTTCGTCTTCGTACACCAAAGCTTCTCCTTGTTTAAGGTCTTTAATTTGCTGAATCACCTGTTCCGTCGGTAGAAAATTCGTCACAAGAAAAAGACTTTCCTTTTCTTCAGGATTTCTGAATTTGTTTTGGAGGTAATTTTCTGTGAAATAAGAAATTTCCGTGTT